>CASFAX010000017.1 GCA_949292945.1 uncultured Bacillota bacterium
CTACTATTGCAAGCATCTAAAGGACTCCTTTCGTGGAAGGAACCGCGCCGCCGAGAGATTCGTCCACCGCCGCAGCCTCCCGCATAACTCTCCCGAAGGCTTTGAACGCGCCTTCAATTATGTGGTGGGAATTGGTTCCCGAAAGCTTTCTGACGTGAAGGGTAACCTGCGCGTTTCTGACAAAGGCTGCAAAAAACTCCTCTGCAAGCTCCGTATCAAATGTCCCTACCTTCTCGGTGGAAACGCTTACATCGTACGAGAGAAAGCTTCTGCCCGAAATATCTACAGCTGCCAGAATCAGCGCCTCATCCATAGGAAGAACTATATCTCCGTACCTGTTTATTCCTCCCATGTCTCCGAGAGCCTCTCTGAACGCTTTGCCCAGGACTATTCCCACGTCCTCCACGCTGTGATGATCGTCTACGTAGGTATCGCCTTCGCAGTAGACGTTGAGGTCGAACCTGCCGTGGCGTGCAAAGAGCGTAAGCATGTGGTCAAGAAAGCCCACTCCCGTACTTATTTCAGATTCGCCGCATCCGTCTATATTCAGGGATACACGCACCGAGGTTTCTCCGGTGGTTCTCTCTATTTCACTCTTTCTCATTTCGACGCTCCTTTCAGCATTTCATCCACGCAGCAGAGGAAGATGTCCATCTCCTCGTCCGTGCCTATGGTGACTCTGTTGTAATCCTTTATTCTCTCCTTGTCAAAGTGCCTTACGAGAACGCCCCGCTCTCTCAGGCCCCTGTAAAGATCCTCTCCCGAAATCCTGTCCGACTTTACGAATATGAAGTTGGCCATGGACGGGATTACCGTAAAGCCCCGCTTTACAAGCTCTGCCGCCGTCTTTTCCCTGGTGGCCTGTATGGCCAGGCACCTGTCCCTGTAGTACTCCTCCGATTCCATGGCTGCGATGCCCGCAAGCTGGGTAAGGGTGTTTATGTTGTACGGGTTAGTTGAAAACTTCAGGGTCTCCAAATCGGCTATAAGCGATTTATCTCCAAGAGCGTATCCCAGACGGGCTCCCGCCATGGATCTTGACTTGCTGTAAGTCCGGCAGACGAGAAGATTGTCGTATTCGCCTATAAGACAGACAGCCGACTCTCCTCCGAAGTCCACGTAGGCCTCGTCGATTAAAACCACGTTATCCCTGTTGTTTTCAAGGATCGCTCTTATATCGCCTAATTGCAATATACGTCCCGTCGGTGCGTTGGGGTTTGCTATTACCACCATTCCCTCTGCACCGAAGTAATCCGCCGGATCTATGGAAAAGTCTTCCTTTACTGGAATCTCCACGGCTTCAAGACCGTGCAGCGCCGCAAATACCGGATAGAATCCGTATGTAAGATCCGGAAAGTACACCTTTCCTCCGGGCTTTGAAAAGGCCATGAAGGCGAAGTTCAGTATATCGTCTGAGCCGTTGGCCACGTACACGTTTTCCCTCCCGAGTCCTTCGGCTTTTCCTATGGCGTCCTTAAGGGCTGACGATTCCGGATCCGGGTACAGCCTGAGCTTTTTTACGTTCTCCGGGCTCATGGACGCCAGTACCTCCGGTGAAGGAGGATAAGGAGACTCGTTGGTATTTAGCTTTACGTATTTCATATCCCGGGGCTGCTCCCCCGGAACGTACGGATTGAGGCTTTTAAATTTCTCGCTGAAAAATCTGCTCATCTTACTTTTCTCCGGCTTTCACTCCTGTGCGAACCAGCGCGCTCCTTGCGTGGGCCTCCAGGCCTTCCGCTCTCGCAAAGGCTGCAATGTCCGCCGCGCACTCTCTCAACGCATCTTCCGTGTAATAGGTGTACTGATACTTCTTCACAAAATCGTCTACGGAAAGAGGACTTGAAAATCTGGCCGTTCCTCCCGTAGGCAGGGTGTGGTTAGGGCCTCCGAAGTAGTCTCCCAGAGCCTCAGGGCAGTTTTTACCCAGGAATACGGAGCCTGCATGGCGAACCCTTCCAAGCATGTCAAAAGGTGCATCCGTGCATATTTCAAGGTGCTCCGGCGCTATTTCGTTTACCACGTCCACCGCGTCCTCAAGGTTTTCCGTCACTATTATCTTTCCATTGCTTTCTATGGACGCTCCCGCAATTTCCTTTCGCGGAAGGGTCTCAAGCTGTCTTTCTATTTCCGAAGCCACTGCCTCCGCCAGCTCTTCGCTGTCCGTCACGAGAACTGCGCTGGCGTTTCTGTCGTGCTCGGCCTGACTCAGCATGTCCGCCGCCACAAACACCGGATTGCACGTTCCGTCTGCAAGGACGAGAATTTCGCTGGGGCCTGCTATCATGTCGATGGCAACTCTGCCGTAAACCTGTTTCTTTGCCTCGGCGACGTAGGCGTTTCCAGGGCCTACTATTTTGTCGACCCAGGGAACGGTTTCCGTCCCGTATGCCAGAGCCGCCACGGCCTGAGCGCCGCCGACCTTGAACACCCTGTCAACTCCCGCTATCCTTGCCGCCGCCAGGATTACCGGGTTCAGCTTTCCGCCCTTTGACGGGGTGGTTATCACCATCTCCCTTACTCCTGCAATCTTTGCCGGAATGGCGTTCATCAAAACCGAAGAAGGATAGCTGGCCGTTCCTCCCGGAACGTAAAGGCCCGCCCTGTCAAGGGGCACCACCTTCTGTCCCATTACGATTCCGTCCCTGTCATTTATGATGAAGCTGTTTCTCACCTGTTTTTCGTGAAAGGCTCTGATGTTGGCGGCGGATTTTTTCATAACCTCTATGAGGGCGGGATCCACTTCATCCATGGCCTCCTGCCACTCATCTTCCGAAACCTCAAGGCTCTCAAGGTCAGCTCCGTCAAACTTCTTACAATACCTGAAGAGGGCCTCGTCGCCGTTTTCCCTGACGTCCTCTATTATTTCGGAAACCACATCCTCCACGGAATCCGCAGCCGTTCCCCGGTCGAATATCTCAGATGCCGGAACCTGTCCGTATTTCAGTATTTTAATCATTCTGCTTTACCTCTGTTTCTGCGCGTTCTGAACAACGTCTCTCAGCGCCCTGCTGATTTTTTCTATCTTCCTGTTTTTGAACTTGAAGCTGACTTTGTTGGAAATGAGACGGGCGCTTATGTCCACTATGGTATCGATAACCACCAGGTCGTTTTCCTTAAGGGTAGTACCCGTTTCCACTATGTCCACTATGACGTCGGAAAGCCCCAGGATAGGGGCGATTTCAATGGATCCGGAAAGCTTTATGATATCTATATCCCGGCTCTGCCTGCCGTAATAGTCCGCCGCTATGTTTGAGAACTTCGTCGCAACCTTAAGGGTTTTGCCCGGGTTGTCCCTGAAATCCCTCTTTCCTGCAACGCACATCCTGCACTTTCCCGTTTCAAGGTCCAAAAGCTCGTAGACGTCGGGCTCGTACTCCAGCAGGATATCCCGGCCCGCAACACCTATGTCCGCAGCTCCTCGCTCCACGTAGATGGCGACGTCGGAAGGCTTTACCCAGAAGTACCTCACTCCCGCTCCCTCGGATTCGAATATGAGCTTCCTGCTGTCTTCCTTTATAGCAGGGCATGGAAATCCTGCCGCCTCGAACATGTCGTATACCTTTTCCCCCAGCCTTCCTTTGGGGAGGGCAACGTTTATAATATCATTCATTTTAACACACCTCCCGGAAGATATTCCATGAGTTTTCCGTATTTCAGCCTTTCCGGAGGATTTTTCTGCGCCTGAACCGAATATCCTTCCTCGATGAGACCATTTACCTTATCGGCAAGGTCCTCAGGGTCAAAATCATCACTCTCTGCGGCTTTTCCGTAAAGGAGCAGCACGTCCACGTCGTACTCCTCCTGCTCCTCGGCGTAGCTGTTTATGAGATCCATGTTTATTGCAAAGCCTACGGCTCCCGACTTTTCGCTTCTTCTCTTTCCCATTTTGTCGAGAAGCTCGTCGTACCTTCCTCCCGACAAAACTCCTGAAGGTATGCCTTCTATGTAACCCCTGAACATCACTCCGTTGTAGTAGCTCATGTCGTTTACCAGGGAGAAATCCAGGTGCACCCCGTCGGCACCCTGAGCTTCCAGAATGCTGCATATGATTTCAAGCTCGTCCAGGGCTTCATCCATCGTATCGTTTAATGACAATCCGCGGAGAACCTCTATTACGCTTTCCGGCGAGCCGTAGGTGGACGCCAGAGCTATTGCCGTTTCCCTGGTGCTTTCATCTATTCCTATGCTGTCAAAGAGGGTCCTGATGCCGTGTATGTTTTTCTTCCTGAGAAGTGAAAGAAACATCTCCTCGTGCTTCGGCCTTAAATCCAAGTTCTGCAAAAATCCCCTTATGAGCCCCATGTGGGACACGTCCAGGATATATCTGTCTTTACTCAGCACCTCCAGGCTTGCAGCCGCAAGGAGAAGAACCTCGGATATCTGATATATGTCAAGAGCTCCGATACACTCAAGACCCGTCTGCATGATTTCCTTATACGTCTTGGTGCTCCGTGAAGTTCGGTATATGTTCTCGCTGTAGTAGAGCTTCCTCACTTCCCCCGGAACGTCCACGTAGTTTTTCACTATGGAAAGGGTTACGTCGGGCTTTAAGGCTAGCAGCCTGCCCCCCGTATCTGTAAACGTTATTATCCTGTCTCCTGCCAGAAAATCCTTATTCTCCGCATAGAGATCGTATTCTTCGAATTTGTTCATCTTATAATGAACGTATCCGAAATGTTCATAAAGATGTCTGAGACTTAGATGTCTCATATCCTCTTTCGTAAGTGTCTGATCAAATCTGAATTTCATTTAGTCCGCCTTCTGAATTTTTCTCAGGTGCAAAGCGGTCATAATCCGCTCTGCTTGCTTATCCCTTTAGTTTGCTATTTCGCTTATCTCATTTAGTTTTTCGTTTACTTTATTACTCTATCACGCTAAAGCAATAAAGTAAACCCCCTATTTTCAAAAACGCAAAAAAATAATACCGGATGCCTCTCTTTCGCCTCGACCTTCTATCAACCACAATTGCCTGGCTACTGAAACATCCGGTATTATCTCTTCTGATTTAACTCTGTCACTTCTGGTGGACTCACCTCTTTCTTAGGTTACGACTCTCACATCGCAACTTTCTCTTCAGCGAACCTGCTTCGTCGCTTGCGCTTCTTTGCTTCCTCGCTTCTTGAGTATATTTTACATCGTTCTAATAATTTGTCAATACTATTTTTTGAAAAATTTCAGTTATTTTTTGTATCTTAATACCCTTGAGACTCAGGACGCGCCGGAAAGGCGCGCCCGCAGGCCGAGGTTTTAAGGTTAAATAGCTCCGAACTCCACCATCTTCAGGAACGATTTTAAATTTCCATTGTCCGGCCTTCTGAGCACTTCGTCGCAGTTTCCTTCCACCTCTATCTTGCCGTCATTGAGAAAGGCAACTCTGGTGGCGAAGTGGCTTATGGCGTTAAGCTGATGTGTAACTATCAGCATCGTCTGTCCCTCTGCAGCCAGCTCGTTTATGGTGCTGAACACCTCGTGGGCAAGCTCCGGATCCAGGGATGAAGTTGGCTCGTCAAAGGCCAGAATCTCCGGATCCATAGCCAGTGCTCTGGCGATGGCAACCCGCTGCTTCTGACCTCCCGACAGAGTGGAAGGATACTGGGACGCCTCCTCTGACAGCCTTACCTTTTCGAGGAGATTTCTCGCCTTCTTCCTCGCATCTTCCGGATTCATCTTCTTTACCGTTATAAGAGGCCTCGCTATATTATCCTCTACGCTGTAGTGGGGAAATAGGTTGAAGCTCTGAAAGACCATACCTATCTTTCCCACCGTTTCGTTTTTGTCCCTTATTTCCTTTCCCTTGAGGAAAAGCTGGCCTGACTGAATGTCCTCAAGCCCAGCTATACACCGTATGAGAGTGCTCTTTCCAGACCCGCTGGAGCCTATGATAGCCACAGCGTCTCCCTTTTCCACAGTCAGATTTACGCCGTCTAATACCTCTTTTCCTTCAAAGGACTTTTTCACATTTCTTACTTCGATTACTGGTTCCATACCGCTGCCCTTCTCTCCAGCCACTTTGCCAGGAACGTCAGAAAATACGTGAGCACAAAGTATATCACTCCCAGAAGGATGTATATCTCAAAGGGATGATATGTCTTTGCGTATACCTGATTTCCCAGCTTGGTAAGCTCTATTACCGGCAAAACCGATGCCATGGACGTTTCCTTGACGATTGAAGAGAATCCGTTCATGAATGAAGGAATCGCAATCCTCATGGCCTGGGGCAGAACTATGTGTACGTTCGTCTGAAGCGGACTGTACCCCAGCATGTGAGCCGCCTCGTACTGTCCTTTATCCACCGCCAGTATGGATGCTCTGACGTTTTCGGAAAGATAGGCTCCACTGTTAAGTCCCATGGTAATTATGGCGGCTGTAACAGGAGCCAGCTTTATTCCCAGGCTCGGCAGCCCGTAGTACACGAAGAAAAGCTGCACCAGCAGAGGCGTTCCTCTGAACACCTCCACATATACGCTTAAAATTACCCTGAATATGAGGGGAAGCTTCCTGCTTCTCAGGCTGCCCACAATAATCGAGATCAGAACGGCCAGCAGGAAGCCGACTATTCCAATCTCTATCGTCACTTTAAGAGCTGCCGGAAGCAGGTGAGCATACGGCAGAATCACCGAAAAATCCAAGTCTCTCACCCTGAAAATTCACTTCCTTCGCTATGTTATCATATAATCCGCTGCGGCGTCATCCCGATGCCGCTAAGCAAACCATCTGTTTACTATTTCGTCATACTCTCCGCTCTCTTTGAGCTCGTCTAAAGCTGCGTTGAATGCGTCTGTAAATTCCACCTTGCCGCTGCCGATAACGCCTGCAACGTTTATGGTGTTTATAGGCTCTTCAACCATTATGACGCCGTCAACCTCTCCGATCTTCTCCTTTGCCCATGTGTCCTCTACAACCTGAGCATCTATGTTTCCGTTCTGAAGGTCTGCAAACGCCTCAGAATGCCTGTTGTAAGGCGCGGAGTTGACGTTTATGCCCTCCTCTGCAAGGCTCTGAACGGCATATTCCGAGGTGCTTCCCGCGTGGCTTCCTACGGTCTTTCCTTCAAGATCCTCCTTTGACTTGATGCTGCTGTCCATGGTAAGGATAACCTCCGACACTGCGTAATAATTATCCGTTACGCAGAGCGTCTCTTCTGCGCCGTCCGCCTCCTCAGGCGACATTCCAGACATGATTATGTCAAAATCTCCATTCTGAAGTCCCGCGATAAGTCCCTCGTAAGGGGTGTTCACAAACTCCACCTCCACACCGAGCTTTTCCGCGATTGCAGCCGCCAGGTCGGCATCAAAACCTTCAATATCCCCGTCTTCCGTCAGAGACTCAAACGGCGGATACTCCGGGCACATGCCTACTCTCATAACGCCTGCCTCTTTTATATCCTCGAGAGACGTATCTTCTGCAGGTTCGCCGGCCTTGCTTTCTTCATCACCGCCGCAGCCCGTCATAAGTCCCGCCGCCAGTGCGGCAACTGCCAGAAGTGCAACAAATTTACGTTTCATATTCTTAAGTCCTCCTTTTCAGATATCTTCCCATACACCTTGTAAAAGCATCTCAATGTCCAGCCTGAATCTGATCCAGTATATCGCCGGCAGACAACATGTCCGTCTCACTTACAGCGAGAAACCTCGTTTTTACACCGTTTTCATCCAGCATAGCCTTTAGCTCTTCGATGAAAACCCCTGCACCCTTTGCCTCCTTCAAAGTCTTCAGCCTCTCACCGTACCTGTTTTCCTCATTGAACTCGCCGCCCCAGTTTCCCGTAACAGTCCCGTTTACGCCGCACGTAGGGCTTCCGTCTATGCCTATAACAGCCGTAATCTCATACCCGTGCCGGGCGTAATCGGTCACCTGCCTTACGACAGGCAAAAGCGCCTCCCTGCACTTTTCCCTGAACTCCGGAAAATCGTTCTGCTCGTAGACGATTCCCCAGCGCTGAGAACCGTAAACCGCCATTTCCATGCACGGCAGCTGGATAACTCCATAACCCGCTTTCAGCAGTTCCCCTATTAAAGGCGATCCGCCTTTTTCTCCTGCAATTCCCATCACCTTGGCGTTCACATTCAAAAGACAGTGCGCCGCTAAAACAATCTTCTTTTCTCTTTTCATACCTTTGATATTGTAATACCGCGCCCCCTCATTTACCAATAGATTGCATCAATAGTATTTCCCGTTTCCCCCGGTATTTTCTATTCCAACTGCAGTGCATTAAAACCACAAAAAAAGAAGACCACCTGCTCATGGTCTTCTCATATAGATCACTATTCTGTGATTTATTTCTTTCTGTACTTCCCATCCAGCATCCTTGCAACGTGAACGCCGCTGGCGGAAGCCTGGGAAAGGGAATGGGTGACACCGGATCCGTCGCCTATGGCGTAAAGTCCCGGAACTTCCGTCTCCAGATCGCCGTTTACTTCCACCTTGGAATTGTAGAACTTCACCTCAACGCCGTAGAGAAGGGTATCCTCGTTGGCCGTTCCCGGGGCGATTTTGTCCAGAGCGTAAATCATCTCGATTATAGAATCAAGCTGGCGCTTAGGAATTACCAGAGAAAGGTCTCCCGCGGTGGCGTTAAGGGTAGGTCTGGTGAAGCACTTTTCCATTCTCCTTTCGCTGCTCCTCCGTCCCTTTACAAGGTCGCCGAAGCGCTGAAGGAGCACGCCGCCTCCCAGCATGTTGGAAAGCTTTGCGATGGATTCGCCGTACTCGTTGCTGTCCTTGAAAGGCTCGGTGAACTTGTTGGAAACGAGAAGCGCAAAATTGGTGTTTTCCGTGTGCAGGCTCTCGTCCGCGTAGCTGTGACCGTTTACGGTGACGATTCCGTTAGTGTTTTCAGACACCACTTCGCCGTATGGGTTCATGCAGAAAGTTCTCACCATGTCGTTATACTGCTGGGTCTTGTAGACTATCTTCGATTCGTATACGTCGTCTGTGATGTGCTTAAACACCTCTGCCGGAAGCTCCACTCTCACGCCGATATCCACCCGGTTTTTCTTCTGGGCAATGCCGAATTTGTCGCATACTCCGGAAATCCACTTTGAGCCGGAGCGTCCCGTAGCCAGAATGAGGTCCCTACATCCGAACTCCTCGCCGTCTGCCGTTCTCACGGTGAACCCGCCTTCAGTTCTTTCCACTTCATCGATGGTGGTGTAGAACTTCATGTCTATGCTGTCCTTTATGAAGTCGTATATCTTTCCAAGGATTCTCACGTTCCTGTCCGTTCCCAGATGCCTTACTTTTGCGCTGAGAAGGTGCAGGTCGTGCTGAAGGCACTTTGTCTTAAGGTCGGAATTTCCGGTGGAATAAAGCCTTGCCTCGCTTCCTCCCATGGAGCAGAGCACATCGTCCACGTATTCCATAAGCTCCATGGCGTGCTTTTCCCCTACGTACTTGTGAAGGTCGCCGCCGAACTCGGTGGTTATATTGTACTTTCCGTCAGACAGGGTGCCGGCTCCGCCGTATCCGTTCATAATGTGGCATGGAGTGCACTTTACGCATTTGTCGGTTTTGCCCGCTTTGATAGGGCATATTCTCTTCTCGAGAGGAGCGCCTTTGTCCATCATGAGAACCGACGCCCCGGTTTTCATCTTCGTAAGCTCATATGCTGCAAAGACGCCGCCTGCGCCTGCGCCTGCTATTATTATGTCGTAGTTTTTCATGTTCCCTCCGTTCCTCGTGCGCCGGAAGTTTCCGGTCACATAGAAAATGCCCCATCAAAAGACGGGGCGCTTCAAAAGACTTTCCTATTCTTCCTCTTCAGCCATGATGGTGTCAAACTCGCCAACCACACGGTTAAAGAGCTCGTCGTCTTCAATGTCAACAAGCTCGAACTCGTCGTCGCCTACTTCCTTATATCCGTAGATGTAAACGTCGTCGGAATCGTCGAGAGGTATGAGAGCGATGTAATCGTTTCCTTCGCAGTCGAAGATGCCCATGATCTCGCACTCAAGCTCGACGCCGTCTTCGAATTCCAGAGTTATGATATCAGCTTCGTCCTGAACGTTGTTCTTATTATCTGCCATTTTTATTCCTCCAGGTAATTTTCTCGTTACACAAAGCGTGCCGCACATCTGCACGCCACTTAGAATATATCATTTATACGGGCAATAATCAACAAAAATCAGCGAAATTCCATCTTAAAACCATTCCACCTTAAAACCTGACACTGCGCATCCATAACCGGTTCATCGTAAGAAAGCAAATTATGAGAACTTAACTATAACGATTTCATCGCAAAAGATTCAAGAACGCCAGATTTACGATAAACATATTCTCTATAAAAGGCTAATGTGGCAAATCTATTATCGTAACTCCGGCGATATACGGGTTTTTTACGATGATATACGTATTGTAGAAATTCGTAAATCAGAGAATTTACGATACGACGAGACATGGCGATGCGGCATTCTGACGTTGGTCTATTCTCTCCTGGCGCCAGCACATGCTTCTATTTCCCGAAATACTTCACTATATTCTCCGCAACGGCTTCCGTAATCCCTGGAACCTCTGCAAGTTCGGCTGCTGTCGCTTTTTTTATTGCCTCCACGGTCTTAAAGTGGTTCAGGAGGGCGTTTCTCCTGGTGGGGCCCACCCCCTGTATGTTGTCCAAAACCGAGTGGATGGAGTTTTTATTTCTCAGGCTCCTGTGGTAGTCTATGGCAAAGCGGTGTACCTCCTCCTGGATGGTTCCGCAGTATTTGAAGAGGACGGGATGCTGCTTAAGGTCGATTTCCCTTCCGTCTGCAAAGACGATTGCCCGCGTTCTGTGGCTGTCGTCCTTTGCCATGCCGATTACGGGAATGTCAAGCTTCATTGCGGAGAGCACCTTCTCCGCTGCCGTAACCTGTCCCTGTCCTCCATCCATGAATATGGCGTCGGGAAGAACGGCAAAGGCCGGATCGCCTTCCTTTGCTCTTTTGAATCGACGGTACAGCATTTCCTGAAGGCTGCCGTAGTCATCGGGGCCTTCCACGGTTTTTATCTTGAATCTGCGGTAGTCCTTTCTGACTTTGCGGGTTCCCTCGAATACAACCATGGCTCCTACGGAGTCAACGCCGTTGGTGTTTGATATGTCGTAGGACTCTATGCGGTAAGGGCCTTCACCGCAGGAAAAGCCGCCCTGGCGCAAGGTCCAGGCTACTTCCTCGCTTAATGCTCTCTCCTTTTCGTAATTTGCCTGAGCTTTATCTGCAAGGGTCTTTACCATTTCCGTCACGTCGCTCTGAGCCAGCTTTAGCAGATTCCTCTTATCTCCCTTTTGCGGAACGAAAATTCTCACCTTCCGTCCGTCCCGGCTTAAAAACTCCTCCAGGAGTTCGTTCTCCGGAAGGGGCTTTTCCACCAGAATTTCCGGCGGAACCTGAGCCCACTGACTGTAATACTGCTTTATGAACTCGGCAGTAATCTCTCCCCTGTCGTCGCCGTCTGTGGCCTGAACCTGAAATGTCTCCCGGCCCGAAAGCTTTCCGTCCCGGACGGTAAAGAGAACGACGAAGGAGTTCTTGTCGTCCTTGACCGTGAGCACCACGTCAAGATCCCTCCCGCTTATCATGGTCACCCTCTGCTTTTCGCTTATGGATTCAGCGGCCATTATGTAATCCCTGTATACGGCGGCCTCCTCAAATCTCATGTCCCGGGATGCCTCCTGCATCAGCTCAGTCAAATGTTTTATGAGAGGCTTCTCCCGTCCGCTCAGGAATTCTATGACCTTGTCAATATCAGCAAGGTATTCCTTTCGGCTCACCTTCCCTTTGCATATTCCCCGGCACTTCCTGATGTGGTAGTTTAGGCACGGCCTGTGGCCATTTGGAAACTCTGTAATGGAGCACCTTTTGAGGGCGTAAATGTTGTTCATGAGATCTACGATGAGATTGACGGCTCCCGCATCGCTGTAAGGCCCGAAGTACCTGTCTCCGTCCTTTTTTATTATGCGGGTCTTCACCACTCTCGGATAAGCCTCGGACATGGTGACCTTTATATAAGGATACGTCTTGTCGTCCCTCAGGAGGACGTTGTATTTCGGCTGGTACTTCTTTATAAGGTTGTTTTCAAGAATCAGGGCTTCCATCTCCGTGGCGCAGGTTATGTACTCAAACTCTGCAATGTGGGAAACCATGGCTCTGACTTTTGGGTTGGAGTTTGCGGACGCCTGAAAATACTGGCGCACCCGGTTTCTTAGGGAAACGGCTTTCCCCACGTAAATCACCTGTCCCAGCTCGTCCTTATGCATATAAACTCCCGGGCAGTCCGGGAGTTTTTTAAGGTTTTCCTTTATATCGAACATCTAGTAACGCCAGCCTCTCTCTTTCTTTTCCTGCTCGCGGCGCAGCTCCTCCATGGCCATCTCGTAGACCTGCCTCTTATGCATGCGCTTCCTAGCTCTGCGGACTCTGGCATTGTGAATCTTTATCCACATGAACAAAATCAGCAGCGCTCCTGCCACGCATCCTGCAATAGCCGCAGTTCTGTTGGAAATACCCAGATACGAAGGCAGCCATCCGGTTCTGACGTCCTCCCCCGCTATGAGATCCACCTCGTTTACCATCTCGTCTGCCACATAAATCCGGTAAACTCCTACAACGTCTCCCTTTTCCACAGGCGCTTCAACGTCGTCTTTCATTACGGCTTCCGTCGTTATGAGGGATTCCGAAGCTCCGGCGGGAAGATATGCGATTCCATCCTCCGCCGCATACGCCTCTATCTTCGTTACAGCGCCGTGGCGGACTCTGACGTTGCCACCGGCTTCGCCGTTTTTGACTACGGTAACTCCCTGAATCGTATTCTCCGCATATTTTGTCAGAGCCAGTACGTCTTCTGCTCTCTCTTCCGCCTTGTCTCCCAAAATCACAGCGATTAGCCTGAGGCCGTCCTTATCGTAGCACACTGCAATGGTGCAGTTGTCGTCGTCCCAGTAGCCGGTTTTGGCTGCGACTATTCCGTTTTTCCCGCTTTCCGGCAGAAGCTCAGTATGCTCTTCCAGCTTCCTCTCCTCGCTCTTGTTGGTCGCGGTAACGGTGTATTCGGATGTGCCTGCTATTTTCCTCACCGTATCGTCCGAAAAAGCCAGCTTCGCTATCTGAAGAAAATCTTCTGCGGTAGTGTAGTGCTTGCTGATATCGTTGGAAAGTCCGCTGGGATTGGAAAAGCGGGTGTTTTTGCAGCCTATGTTTGCCGCCGTCTTATTCATGAGATTAACAAAGTCTGTAGCCGAGCCGCTTACAGCCTCCGCCAGAGCATAAGCCGCATCGTTTCCCGAAACCACAAGAGTGCCGTACAGAAGATCCTTCACCTTAACCTGCTCGCCCTCCTTCAGTTCCATACTGCTTCCGCCCTGGCCCGCGGCGGCGGCGCTGACGGTAACCGTCTGATCCATGGAAAGATTCCTGACAGCAAGAAGAGCCGTAAGCAGCTTTGTAATGCTGTACGGCTTCATTCTGGCATCTTCATTTTTTGAGTATATTATCTCTCCCGTATTTTCACAGTAGAGTATTGCGGCTTCCGCTGTGATTTCAGGCTCTGCGGACGGGTCCTTTTTCGCCGTCTCTTCCTCTGCGCTTTCCGCAGGCGCCTCGTCTGCAAAGCAGTAGACAGCCGCCATGGCGACGCTTCCCAGCACCATGCCCGCAATTATTAAAATAACGATAAACTTCCTCAGAAATTCTCTTCCTCTGCCCATATCTCCTCTTTTAGACTCCGGATACGGGCCGGTTTCCTACTTACCGAAGAAATAATCCGCCATTTCGTATCCGTTGTCGAAATATCTCCCTTTTTCTCCCGAGGATTCGCAGAACCTTCGCTCTTTGTCCTCCGGTTTTTCGTCGGTGCTGTCATAGATCATGTATGAAACAGGAGTGGAAGAGTGGGTTCTTATAGCAAGGGGCGTTCTGTGATCGGGCACCACCAGCACCCTGTAATCTTCCCCATCCTCCCGAAGAGCTTCCACCACAGGCTTCACTATCTTCTGATCTATGTCGTGGAGACACGTAAGCTTTCCTTCCATGTCTCCCTGATGAGCACACTCGTCAGGGCCTTCCAGGTGAACGTACACGAAATCCTTTCCGTTTCTGAATTCGCGGATTGCCGCATCGGCCTTTCCCTTGAAATTGGTATGCAGCGTCCCCGTCGCTCCTTCCACGTCCACGGAACCGAGACCTGCGCATACGGCAATTCCCTTTATGAGGTCGACGGCGCTTATGGCTGTTCCCTTAAGTCCGTACTTATCGTAAAACGGAGACAGCTGAGGCTTTTTGCCCTGTCCCCATATCCACAGGGAATTTGCCGGATTAAGGCCCCTTCTGATGCGGTCTCTGTTCACCGGATGATCCTTCAATATATCATAACTTTTTTTCATCATCTCTGCAAGCTCTTCCGCACCTTCTCCTTCAGGAAGATAATCTCCGCATCGTTTTCCAAGGATGTCGTGAGGAGGCGTTACCTTCATACCGGTGGTTCCTCCGTGAATTATGAGGCAGTGGCGGTAGCTGGTTCCGGTGTAGAATTTTCTCCTGTCGTCGGCAAAAGCCTCGTTGACGGCTTTGATAAGCTCATCTGCTTCCTCCGTCGTAATTTCTCCCGAGCTGTGATCCTTCACGATGAGATCCTCGTAATCTCCGTCTCCTTCCAGGGTGATTATGTTAGCTCTGAATGCAACGTCGTCGTCTGCCATCTCTATACCTATGCTGGCAGCTTCGAGAGGAGATCTTCCCGTAAGATATACAGCCGGGTCATATCCCATAACCGAAAGATTTGCGGCGTCGCTTCCCGGTGCAATTCCCGGGGGCACCGTTCTTACCATTCCCACTTCACCCCGGGCTGCTAGGCTGTCCGTAAACGGCATGTCCGCAGCGTCGAGAACGCTTCTTCCTCCCAGCGCTTCTATGTTATCGTCCCCCGCTCCGTCGGGAACCACTACAAGATACTTCATTACTGATTCGCCTTTCTGAATTCTTCCATGAACTCTATGAGTCTGTCCACGCCTTCTTCCGGCATGGCGTTATATATGCTGGCTCTCATTCCGCCTATGGATCTGTGGCCGTTGAGGTTTACCAGTCCTTTTTCCTTTGCCTCAGCCACAAACTTCTTATCGAGAGCCTCGTCTCCCGTTACGAATACCACGTTCATGAGAGAGCGGTCCTTCTCCCTTACAGGAGCCTTGTAGAAACCGCTGCCGTCTATGTAGCTGTAAAGCTTTTCCGCCTTTTTCACGTCTGCGGCGTGCATTGCGGCAACTCCTCCCATGTTTTTGAGGTATTTAAATACTTCTCCCGCAATGTATATGGCAAAGCACGGAGGCGTGTTGTACATGGAATCTCCGTCGGCGTGGGTCTTATAGTCCAGATATACAGGAGTTTCCGGCTTTGCAAAACCGATTAAATCCTCCCGGATTATGACGATGGTTACGCCTGCCGGAGCCACGTTCTTCTGAGCGCCTGCGAATATGAGTCCGAATTTTGACACGTCTATTTCCTCGCTGAGAATGCAGCTTGACATGTCCGCAACGAGAGGAATATCTCCCGTGTCCGGCACGTACGGATAGTGAGTTCCGTAGATGGTGTTGTTATAGCAGATGTACACGTAGTCCGCGTCTTCTCTGAAATCTTCCCTCTTCACTTCGGGAATATATGTGAAGGTCTCGTCCTCAGAGCTTGCTACCACTTTGATATCGCCGAATTTCTGAGCTTCCTTGGCAGCCTTCTTCGCCCAGGAGCCGGTGACGATATAGTCGGCTTTTCCTGACTTTCTCAGAAGGTTCATCGGCACCATGGAAAACTGAAGGGTTCCGCCTCCCTGAAGAAACAGCACCTTGTAGTTTTCCGGTATGTTCAGAAGCTCTCTGAAGTCTGCTTCCGCATCTTCGATTATCTTCTTGAACTCGGAGGATCGATGAGACATTTCCATAACTGACTGTCCACAGCCGTGATAACTGGCAAGGTTATCTGAAGCTTCTCTGATAACTTCAAGGGGCAGCATGGATGGTCCAGCAGAAAAATTGTAGACTCTGTTCTCGTATTTCATGTTCTTTCCTCCGTTCCTTAAGCGCCAGAAGGCGCCGTGACAAAATTAAAATATGTATTGGATTATACCACTTTAGTTGTTGAAAGTAAAGAAATTTGGTGGTATAATTTTGTTCAATGTTCACAAAAAAGTTTAGACCTGAGGTTTTACCTTGGTAATATAAACAAATTATTTCACATTTTGTCGCAGTTTTTCAGGAGGTATCACAATGTATAAGATTTCTACTCTAAACAAAATATCGCCCGTGGGTCTTTCCGCTTTCACGGACAGTTATTCCATAACCGACGATGTCTCCTCATGCTGTGGAATAGTAGTACGCAGCGCCGACATGCACGAAATGGAATTTCATAAAGGGCTTCTTGCCATAGCAAGAGCAGGGGCCGGAGTAAACAACATCCCTCTGGACAGGTGCGCGGAAAGCGGAATCGCCGTATTCAACACGCCGGGAGCCAACGCCAACGCAGTTAAGGAGCTGGTCATTGGTGCCATGATCCTTGCCGCAAGAAACATCCCCGAAGGTATCGCATGGGCTTCAGCCCTTTCCGGAGACGATATATCGAAACAGGTTGAAAAGGGAAAGGGACAGTTTGCAGGAACCGAAATCGCCGGTAAGACCTTAGGCGTTGTGGGTCTTGGCGCTATCGGAGCCATGGTTGCAAATGCAGCTTCCGCCCTGGGAATGAATGTAATCGGCTACGACCCTTATCTTTCCGTAAATGCAGCTCTCAGGCTCGTTCCGTCCGTCGGCATCAGACGCGATTTAAAAGAGCTTCTGGGGGAAAGCGATTACATCACCCTTCACCTTCCGGCAACCGATTCCACAAAGGGTATGTTTAACGAGGAGCTTCTCTCCTGCGTTAAATCGGGAGCGGTATTTCTCAACTTCTCCCGGGATAAGCTGATGGACGAGACGGCGCTCATAAAGGCTCTCGACGGAAAGCTTGGCGGCGAGAACTCTTCCGAATCCTCTTCCATGGGTAAGATATCAAAATACGTCACAGACTTTGTCACCGCAGGTATTCACGGACGTCCTGACGTAATAGTTCTTCCTCACCTGGGCGCTTCCACAGCCGAAGCAGAAGACAACTGCGCAGCCATGGCAGCCCGTGAACTCATGGACTACATAGAAAACGGCAATATCGTAAACTCCGTAAATCTGCCGCCGGTTTCCCTTGGCCCTGTGGCAGCCGATGAAACCCGCATTGCCGTAATCACCAAGGACGAACCGGATCCTGTAAGGCTTGCTTCAGCCATGTTTGCAGATAACGTGATAAAAGCCGCCGCAGGGGGCACCAGACCTTCTTCCGACGGCTCGGCCGTTTACGGATACGCCCTCTTAAAACTTGCCCAGCCTGTAACCTCCGTTCCGAAGGTTGACGGCGTCGTAAAGGTTCGCGTGCTTCAGGATATGTAAAAGAGATTATTCAGACAAGCCAAATCATGAGCCGCTTCCATAGCGGGTTCCGGGTTCGATGTATACGGACTTTTCTCCCACAAAATCGAACGGTTTTTCGATGTCAAATCCGAAATACAGGCTTCACATCGAAAATTTACTGAGATAAACCTGACTTGGAACCGGTTTTTTTCGACTTGAATAGCAATTATGGGCTTTAAGGTCGAAATTTCGTTCGATGCAAACGCGAAAAAACGGCCTTCACATCGAAAACGCGATTAAAACACAATAATTTGCAACTAACTTAGAAGGGGCTGCCGCATTAACGAAATAATCGTTAATGTGCAGCCCCTTTTCTCTCCTACTCTTCCTTTTCCCCGTTCAGTATACAGCAGCTGAGTATCAGCGACGATATGCGGCCCTTTACGGTGGATTCCCTGGAAGTCATGGATATAGGGCACTTTCCTCCCAGGATTACGCCGCCCATGGTCGCGCCGCCAAAGGTATATATGGATTTGATCAGCATGTTGCCTGCGGCGATTCCCGGCACCAGAATTATGTCGGTATCACCTGCCACAGGGCTTGTAAATCCCTTTACCTTTGAGGCTTCGGGAATCATGGCAAGGTCGAATGAAATAGGACCTTCCACAATGCATCCGCCGATTTCTCCTCTTTCGCTCATTCCTTTAAGAGCAGCCGCCTCTACGGTTTCCGGCATCTTAGGATTTATCTCCTCTACGGCACACATGCAGGCTACTTTAGGTTTCTTCACGCCGAAGCTGTGGAAAAGTTCCACTGTATTTTCTATAATCTCCTTCTTATGGGCGAGGTCAGGGGATATCTGCATTCCGCCGTCAGTTATTGCAAAGAGTTTATGGTAGAAGTCCGACTCAAAGACTGCAACGTAGTTCATCATTTTGCCGGTTCTCAGTCCCTTTTCTCTGTTTACGACAGCTTTCAGCATGGTGGAAGTATGCAGAAGACCTTTCTGCAGGAAGTCGGCGTCGCCGCTTCTCACCAGCTCCACAGCTTTTACCGCAGATTCGTGGTCGCTTTCTGCATCTATGATGCGTTCCGTATCCACTGTTCTTCCTATCTCTTCCGCCGTTCTGAGCACTTTGTCCTTAGGGCCTGTGAGAATATAATCCACCAGCCCCGATTCGTGAGCTTCAAGAACGGCTTCAAGTGTTTTGTCCTCAATAGCCGAGGCCACGGCTACCGTCCTCTTCGTATCAGACCGCATGTTGCTCCTGATGTCATCGAAATTCTTCAGAACCATTTTAATCCCTTCCTTTCGTTTAAACGCAGCATATAGCCGCCCCGAAATTTACCGGAGCGCTTTTATAATCCTCTCTATTACGTCCTCCACCGTGCCGCCGTCGGCTTTCACCCTGACGTCGCACCGGGATTCGTAAAGAGGAGTTCTCAGATTGTAAAGGTCTTCAAGAGTCTGCCCCTTTTCCAGGGTCACGCCTCTCGTCTTTATATTCCTAAGCCTTTCCAGAACGGACTTCAGACTTATGTCAAGGTAAACTATCGTCCCGTTTTCCCTGAACCTGTCCAGAGCCTCCGGAAAATACACGGCGCTTCCTCCTGTTGCAATTACGGTGTTTTCAGCTTTCACGCCCATGAGAACCGCTTCCTCCACGTCGTGAAAGTATTCATTTCCCTTTTCGTTTATGATCTCCTGAAGGGTCTTTCCCTCTCGCTGCTGAATCAGAAGATCCGTATCTATGAAGGCTTTTCCCAGAGTCTTTGCCAGTATCACTCCCACGGTGCTCTTACCCGACGAAGGCATTCCTATTAGTATTATATTTCCGCTCTTTCCGCAAGCCATAAGCTGTCCACCTCCGCGTATTTGCCCGCAGGAATACTGAGGGCGTAACCGTAATCATCCTTAAGCTTTCTGTAAAGTCCGTCGTCAAGCAATACCGTAAGCTTCTCTCCGTCAGGCGCTGTGCTTTCATCCCATATGATGAGATACTCCTCGCCATTGTTTGCATAATATATGAGATCGGCCGGCGTGACATCGGGCCAGTCTTCTCTGATGCTCTCCGTCACAACAGCCTTGTAGAGTTCCATCACCCGATCGTCTCTCCCGTTATCGAATATCATTATCTTCTCCAGAAGCTGGGAACTGAAGCTGACGACTCTGAACACGGCGTCGGGATCCACTTCGTCATCGGGTATCTCAAGGCTGTTCAGCTGGTCTATCAGATCGTCCTCGTGATCCGGAGCCAGGTATATGGTGAGTTTTTTAGAAGGATCCATGTACATGACAGGATATTCCACCAGGGTCTCGTCGCCGCACCTGGGACATTTCACCATGAAGAAACTGCCGTCCAGAATCGCAGCCTTATATCCGGGATCTTCGGAAACATCCACGTACTCCGTCATGGGTACGTTCATCTCCTCACCGCAGTTTTCACATCTAAGTTTAAACGTGTTCATTGTTAACCTCCGGAAACTTCATCTGTTCGCTCTCATCATCCTCACTGTATTCCGAGGACAGAACCCCTTCCAGATCGTCTATTTCGGGAAGCTCCTTTATGGAGCTAAATCCGAAGTGCTTCAGAAATTCGTCGGTAGTTCCGTAAAGAATCGGCCTTCCGACGGCTTCAGACCGTCCTCTTTCACAGACAAGCCCCTTTGACACGAGTCCTTCCATGACCCTGTCGCACTTCACCCCTCTTATGGAGTCGATTTCAGCCTTCGTCACCGGCTGCTTATAGGCCACGATGGCGAGAACCTCAAGAGCCGACTGGGAAAGCTTCCTGATTTTCACCGGAGTGCACAGCCTCTCTATAAACTCGGCGTTCTCCGGCCTGGTAGCAAACTGAAAGCTCTTTCCTATCTGCCTTATCATTATGCCCCGCCCCTGCTCGTCGTACTCTTCCTTAAGTTCCGAAAGATAGAGAAGAGCGTCCTCTTTTGAAATGTTGCACACCTCAGCCGCAGTTCCGGCGTCCAGAGGCTGCCCCCATATGTACATCATGGATTCCAGGGCGGATTTTATGGTTTTCTTACTGTTCAATGTCTGTACCTTCCTCTGCAAGAGATATGGAAATGTCGCCGTAAAGGGATTTCTGCTCGGCGGTTATCTCATGGTCTCTCATCATCTGCAGCACCGAAACGAAGCTTACGGCTATGTCGTATCTGTCCTTCCTGTCAGGAACGGTCTCCTTAAAGCTTATGCGCCTGCTGCCGCCTTTCAGGGCTCTCGTCAGGTGCTCCCTTATGAAGGCCATCCTGTCCTCCATGGTAGCCCTGTCTCTTTCTATCCGCGTGTATCTTGCCCTTACCTCGTCGGCTCTCTGCTTCTTTTCAAGGAACAGCTCAAAAGCTGTAGCCAGCTGATCCACATTCAGCTTCAGCAGCTCGTCCGGGCTTTCCGTGTATTCGGAAATGTCCTCCTGAGGTTTCTCATACACCAGAGTTGCCAGCTCTTCGCGCTTTTTAAGCATCTCCGCGCACTCTTTGAATTTCCTGTATTCCAGAAGCTTTTCCACGAGAGCGCTTCTCGGATCCTCCTCGTACTCTCCTCCTTCGACAGGCTTAGGTCTCGGAAGTATCATCCTGGACTTTATATCGATGAGGGTCGCCGCCAGCACCATGAACTCGGTGGCCGCAGCAACGTCGGTTTTCTTTATTTCGTTTACGTATTCCATGTACTGCTCTGTGATTTCGGAAATACGTATGTCGTATATGTCCATCCGGGCGTTCTCTATGAGATACACCAGCAGGTCGAAAGGCCCCTCAAAGCTTTGAAGTCTTACTTTGTAGCTCATCTACCTTCTCCCTGTCTTTTCAGAGCTTCCTTCTCGGCAATACCTGTGTTGTAGTTGTAGTAGAGAAGTCCCGTAACTACTACGGCGCAGCCCACTATCTCCCAGCCCTGCGGAATCTGTCCCAGGAAAATCACTCCCAAGATTATGGCAAATACGGATTCCCCCGACTCCCAGGCCGAAACGTAAAGGGAATCCACGTAGCCGAAGCACAGGTTGAACACGGCATGGGCTCCGATCTGGCACACAAAGGTCATTGCAACTATGAGCAGGTAGTCGTGAACGCTGTATCCCAGGATTGGCGTCTTTGTCGCTGCGATTCCTATGACAAAGCATATCCAGCAGGACGCGAACACGAGGAAAACGTACACGCTTCCTGACACGGTCTTTCTCACTTCGTTTCCTATGGCAAAATATATACCCATGCAAATCGCAGCGCCTAGGGCGAGCATGTCGCCTGCGAAGTTTCCCGATGAAAGCTCTTTGTAATCAAAGCCTGCAACCATGCAGCAGCCCAAAAGAGCAAGAACTATTCCCATAACCGGTCTTATTCCCACCTTCCTTCTGAGAACGAAAACCGTTATGACGAGAACCACCAGAGGATGCATTGCCGCAAGCACCACGGCGCTTGCAACGTTGGTCAGCTTTACCGCGTTGAACCAGGTGAAGTAGTGACCAAACAGAAATGCTCCCGCTATGAACGTCCATATGAGTTCCTTTGGCTTTACGGCCTTAAGCTGCTCCCTTTGTTTAAGGAATACCGGAATCGCGCAGAAAGGCACACCTACCGTCAGCCTCCAGAACCCTATGGCAAGGGACGGGGCCGCAATGGCGCTTCCGAATATTCCCGACGACGAGCTTGCGACCACCGCCAGAACTACCACTATCTTCACGTATTTTTTCAAAAAGGCGTTTTCGTTGTTCATCTGCTTCTACTCTCCCAGCACGAGCTTCTTAAGGCTTTCGGAATAAGGCGGGTACGCTATGCCCTTTTCCGTGATGACGGCCGTGATGTCGTCGGCACATGTCACGTCAAAGGCCGGATTGAAGGTTCTGATTCCCGCAGGCGCCATAGGCCTTTCGTACCACATTTCATATATCTCTCTTCCGTCCCTTTCCTCTATGACGATGTCATCACCGGTTGCCGTTTCAAGGTCTATTGTTGACGTCGGCACGAACATATAGAACGGGATATTATGCCTCTTCGCAAGTATTGCTACAGCCGATGTTCCAATCTTATTGGCTCCGTCGCCGTTTGCCGCCATGCGGTCGCATCCGACCACTACGGCATCGATTTTTCCCTGCTTCATGACGGTAGCAGCCATGTTGTCGCATATCAGGGTTACGTCGACTCCGGCTTTATTAAGCTCCCAGGACGTAAGCCTTGCTCCCTGAAGAAGAGGTCTGGTCTCGTCGGCAAACACCCTGAAGTCGTAGCCCTTTTCCATTCCAAGGTAAACTGGCGAAAGGCAGGTTCCGTATCTGCTGGTGGCAAGGGCCCCCGCATTGCAGTGGGTAAGTATTCCCATGCCCGGCTTAAGAAGGGTCAGTCCGTACTCTCCCATAACCCTGCATGCCGCCTCGTCCTCGGCGTGAATGGCCCGCGCTTCATCCCTTATAAGCTCCAGCGCCTGTTTTACAGTCGTTATAGCTGTATTGTCAACCTTATTTTTAATTCGGTTTACGGCCCACATCAGGTTCACAGCCGTCGGCCTTGCGCCCTTTATGTATTCGCAGACTTTGCCCAGGACGGCTCTGAATTCCTCCACCGTCCCCGGAGCCTCGTGCTTTACCGACACGTAGACCCCGTAGCCAGCCGCAACTCCTATGGCAGGAGCACCCCTCACTTTCAGCTTATATATGGCATCCCAAATATCTTCCGCAGTCTCAGGCTCCAGCCATTCCTCCGCCCCGGGAAGCTTCGTCTGATCCAGAAGATATAATCTGTCGTCCTCAAACTTAAGAGGTGTTATATCGAAATAATGTCCCATAACAATCTTCTCCCCTCAAAGAATATTTTTACTTTCCGGCGCCTGCAAACGCCAGCTTCTCTCCTACCCACACGCCGGCAAGACAGGCGGCAAGACTTATTACGCAGTAAAATCCCGCCAGAAGCGTCCTTCCGTCCCGGTTCATGTTATACGCCTCCAGAGACAGAGCCGACAAAGTGCTGAAACCTCCGCAAAATCCTGTCTGAACGAAAAGTCTCAGCTCCTCCGGCATGTTCCTTCTAACAGTCAGCCCTGCAAAGAATCCTATTATAACGGCCGCCGCTGTATTGATAAGCAGCGTCAGAATCGGAAAGTCCGTCTTCACCGGGATAGACGAAATTCCGTACCTTAAAGCCGCTCCCAGGGCTCCGCCGACTCCTACAAACAGAAAGTTCATTTTTCTCTTTCTCCAACTTCTATGTAATTATCATGGACGCGCCGAAAACACGCGCCACATGGCATACCCCGCAGGCTCCGCGCCCCATGCCCATCACGAAAAATTCGGTGTCCGTCAAAACTTCGGCGAACACCGATTCGATTTCAATTTATATTTCACCGCACTGAGGCAACAGGTAGGCGGAACAGCCACATCGAAGCCATGCCGTTTCACGGCTCTGCAGTCTCGCAGCTCTACAGCCCGCCGGGCTCGCAAACCCGCCCGGGCACGGGGCCTACGCTGTATTTCGCTTCTACGGCCTTACAGTCCGAAAAGCTCCTTTACGGCATCTTCTTCCAGATCCGCTCCAATTACGCAGATCTTACCTGTAACGTCGGCGCTTCCGTATCTCACGTCAGGCTCACCCGGAACGTAGTCGAAGTGAATCCACTTTCCGTCCTCGCTCTCGACGATTCCCTTGGCTCTAAGCACCTGACCGTATTCGGTGAAGTTCCCCAGCTTTCCGAGAGCTGCTTCTATGCCCTCTGCTGTAAACTTTTTCGCCGTCTCCACACCGAAGCTGGTGAACACCTCATCAGCATGGTGGTGATGGTGGTGTTCGTGGTCATGATGATCATGGCCGCAACCGCACTCATCATCGTGATCGTGGTGATGATGGTGCTCGTGATCGTGATGATGCTCGTGGTCGTGTTCCGCAACCTCGGCCGCAAGCTTTTCTATTTCTATCTGTATGGTATTCTTTCTCTCCATGGTCTCAAGGATCTGCGCCCCCGTAAGCTCATCCCACGGCGTAGTTATGAGGGACGCCTTATCGTTATGTCCCTTTATCAGCTCAACGCACTGTTCCAGCTTCTCCTGAGAAAGGCCGGAAGTGTGGCTCAAGACTATGGTGCTGGCGTTTTCTATCTGATTGTTGAAAAATTCGCCGAAATTCTTCATGTACATTTTGCACTTTTTGGCGTCTACCACGGTGGTAAAGCCGTTCAGGGCAATCTTCTCGTTGTGAAGTCCCTCGACAGCCAGAATGACGTCGCTGAGCTTGCCCACACCGGACGGCTCGATAAGAATTCTGTCCGGATCGTAGTCAGCTATAACCTGATCCAGCGCCCGTCCGAAGTCCCCCACCAGTGAGCAGCAGATGCAGCCCGAATTCATCTCGTTAATCTTCACTCCGGCATCCTTCAGGAAACCGCCGTCTATGCCGATTTCGCCGAACTCGTTCTCTATGAGAACCACCTGCTCGCCCTTATATGCCTCCTCGATGAGCTTCTTAATGAGAGTCGTCTTTCCTGCTCCGAGAAATCCCGAAAAAATATCAACCTTAGCCATTTATATCATCTCTTTCCTGAAAAATATTACAAAACTGCCCTTTTATTATACCACTTTTTACGGTTTTTGCACTATGTATTGCAGAGTATTAGACATAAAAACCTGAGCGGCACGGTAGGTTGCTGCTATGGCTGCTGGGGTCTTTTCCCTGTCACGGTACTGATTTATTTAACTTATTAATCTGCTCAATTTTTAGTTATGTAAAGGTACTGCATTTTACCTCTTCAGCCTTAACAAAGTTAAGGCCAAATTGCTTTCTTAATGCCATAAGCCTTAACTCGCACATGTTCAGCCTGTGTTTTACACCACGTGTGGCTTATTTCAATCATAAAATTATGCCAAAATATCAATATAAACTTGATTTTCCAGTCTATCGTCTCATATTCGCCACTGTTTTCCGTCAAGGTTAAGTAAAAACTTCTAAGATTATCGTTTCAACCTTAACTTTGTTAAGGCTGAAAGCCTATTTTATAGGCATTTTACATAACTATGCAAAAAGCGCGCTGCCCCTATGAATAATCTCAGGGTGCAGCGCACTTTCATTTTTCTGCATATTAAGCCGTTGGTCTCTCCTTGTCTCTCCTAGCCTCGCTTAGTCTCTTTCCTTCTCCTTTATCTTTCCCTTGCGGTATGCGTCGACCAGTTCCTTCACTCTCTCAGCCTGTTCCGTAAGCTCGGCTCCCTTGTCGGTGTCGATTATGAGAAGCCTTTCCGGCAGGGTTTCCACGGTGGTTACCACAGGGCTTGAGAACTCCTGGGTTCCGTCGGGTTTCAGCGGTTTGTAAGGCTTGTGGGCCGCCAGAGCCATGAAGCGGGAGTTGAATATGAATGTATAGCCTGCGATACCTGTCTGCTTCTGGTAAGCTTTTGAAATTCCGCCGTCTATTACGTAGAGGAGGCCGCCGCCTTTAATAGGGCTTTCGCCGTCCTTTATCTTAACGGGAACGTGACCGTTTAATATCTTTCCCCGGCTCGGGTCAAGGCCGAACTCTCTGAGAATCTTCTCGCATGGGCCCCTCTCCTTTATGAGCTTGTAATAAGGCCTTACAGGCTCCTTATGGGCGGCTTTGTCGGCGATGAAAAGCCTTTCAAAGGTGGTCATCTTCTCCTTTCCGAAGAGAGGAGAATCCTTTGCCAGCCACAGGTACCACATTATGTCGCCGCTTTTGCCGTAGCGAAGCACCTCTTCAGGGGAGAAATACGACCTTCTCACCTGGGCGTCCAGGTGATCCATAAGTTCCTTTCCCTTGAACACTCCGCCGTTTATCTCTACGCCGATGAACTCCCCGTTTTCGTCCATAGGAATGCATCCGTGGTAGAGAAGATTTCCGTTAACCCTGGTGTAGAGAGCTCCGTGGCTGAAAAGATACTTTATGTGCTTCTGGAGTTTTTCCGAGTTGAGAATGGAAGCCTGAAGGGAATTCATCACCTCCAGCTCCTCGTCCGTAAACTCGTAAGGGCTTTCCGGGTTCACCGTAGGCAGGTTCGTATCGACCAGGTCGTACTTCACTCCGTCTATTACTATGGTCTTATCCCGGAAGTTTATCTTGTCGAGAAGAAGCCTGTTCTCAAGGTGGTACTCAGGGTGAGCGAGAATTATCTGGCCTTCGGCCTTGAACTGGCATACGGCTATGGCCTTGTGCATCTTTGCCGCCAGCTTTTCGTCCACCGGGTCGTATTTATTGGTGTCCAGGATGTGAGGTGCAAAGCGTGTACACGGGTCGTCGGCGTACGTATTTGCAGCAAAAGTCGCAAGACGTCTCAGGTTTATTCCGTAACCAACTTCCAGCATGTCGAAATTGTTGTAGCTGATGTTCATCCTGATGATGTTGGCTATGCACGCCAGATTTCCCGCTGCTGCCCCCATCCATACTATGTCGTGGTTTCCCCACTGGAAATCCACATCGTGAAAATCCATAAGGTAATCCATTATGGAATCCGGGTGGGCTCCCCTGTCGAAGATGTCTCCTATTATGTGAAGCTGATCCACGGCCAGCCTGCTGGTGGCCTCTGCTATTTCGCATATGAAGGTCTCCGCCATGCCGCTGTAGACGATGGTGTTTATGATCTCGCTGTAGTAGTGTGCTCTGTTTTCCTCGTCGTCTGCGTGGAGAAGCTCGTCCATGGCGTAATCCAGGTACTTTGGAAGTCTGCGCCTTACCTTGGATCGGGTGTACTTTGTGGATACGGATTTACATATCGTTATAAGGCGATATATTACGTTTACGCACCACTTGTCAAAGTCTGCCTCGCTTTTCTTCCTTCTCTTTATCTCAGCTTCCGGATTATATATGAGAGCGGCCAGGTCGTCCCTGTCCTCTTCACTTAATATGCCGCCGTAATGCTCATCTATTTTGCTCTTTATGGTTCCCGAGGCGCTCTTTATCATGTGGATGAACGCTTCGTGCTCTCCGTGAAGGTCGCTGAGAAAGTATTCGGTGCCCTTAGGGAGAGCCAGTATGGCCTGCAGGTTTATGTACTCGGCTGCGGCCGCCCTTATATTCGGATAATCCTTGGAGAGCAGCTCCAGGTATTTAAGATCTGCCATTTTATACTCCTCAACTACTCCTCAACGCGCATTATGTTAGCGCCGATGGCTCTGAACTTCTCGGTAAACTTCTCATATCCTCTCTCGATATGGTATATCTCCGAAATCTCGGTAGTTCCGCTGGCAACCAGTCCTGCAAGAACCAGAGCAGCTCCGGCTCTCAGATCTGTAGCTATGACCTGAGCTCCTTCCAGATGCCTGCATCCCTTGACTATGGCCTTATTTCCCTCTGTCACTATGTTTGCGCCCATACGGTTAAGCTCCGCAACGTGCATGAGTCTGTTTTCAAATACCGTCTCTATTACGGTGCTGGAACCTTCTACCGTGGTGAGAAAGCTCATAAAAGGTGACTGTATGTCTGTTGGAAATCCGGGGTAAGGCAGGGTCTTTATGTCGGCCGCCACCAGCTTTCTGTCTCCCGATGCGTCTACGTAAAGTCCCTCATCGCCCAGTTCCACGGTCACTCCGCTTTCACGGAGCTTTGCCGTAATCGGTTTTACGTGATCCGGAACCATGTTTTTTATGAGAAGGGTTCCCCTGGTTATGGCCGCAGCCAGCATGTACGTGCCGGCCTCTATTCTGTCCGGAATCACCGTGTGACCGGCTCCATGAACGGTCTGAACTCCTTCTATCTTTATGGTATCCGTTCCCGCTCCCTTTATCCTTGCGCCCATTTTGTTAAGGAAGTTTGCAAGGTCGACTATCTCCGGCTCCTCAGCGGCGTTTTCTATGTAAGTCGTGCCCTTTGCGAGAACCGCTGCCGTCATTATGTTTTCCGTAGCTCCCACGCTGGGAAAGTCCAGATATACGCTGTCTCCCTCAAGTCCTCCTTCAGGAGCCACCGCTTCTATGTAGTTATCCTTTACTATAATTTCAGCTCCCAGAGCTTCAAATCCCTTAAGGTGAAGGTCTATGGGCCTTGCTCCGATGGTACATCCTCCCGGCATGTAAACCTTCGCCTTGCCGCAACGCCCGAGAAGGGATCCCATCACCAGAAAGGACGCTCTCATCTTCGATACGAGGTCGTAATCCGCCTCCCATCTGTCTATGCTGCCCATGTCTATGGACAGAACGCCCTCTTCAGGAGTGTCTATCTTTCCCCCCAGGGACACGAGAATATCCTTCATGACGTCCACGTCCTTCAGGCTTGGAACATCTGAAATCACGCACTCCTCGTCCGAGAGAATGGTAGCCGCCATAAGGGGCAGAACCGCATTCTTCGCCCCGCTGACTACGACCTCGCCGTTAAGGGGGCCGCTGTTCTGTACTAAAAACTTTGCCATTTCTTCCTCCGCCGGTTATCTGCGAATTTTTTATTTGCACGAACAAAAAAGCCTGTCACTATGTCGCAGGCTTCCTGTCAAATTAAAGATTCTTCATTTCCTCTATGCAGTTTTTGCATACCGGCTTGCCGTGAACCAGAGTCACGCCATCAGCTTCTCCGCAAAAAATGCACGCAGGCTCGTATTTCTTCAGCATTATGTACTGTCCGTCGACGAATACCTCCAGAGAGTCGTCAGTGTTGATTCCGAGGTTTCTCCTCAGCTCGATAGGAATTACTACTCTTCCCAGAGAGTCTACCGGTCTTACAATACCTGTTGCTTTCATCGTGGATCCTCCTTTTACTTCTCGTTCTTATCGTCTTTCTTTCTGGCAAAAGACATGACCATCCCCAAAGTCTTAGCTATGTTGGACAGAGCAGCGATGAGATTTTCCTCGCCTCTGACAGCTTTTGCAAAGCTTCCGAGAGCTTCTATGACGTCGTCCGCAAGGCCGTCCGCCGCTTTCGCCTTTTCCGCCACGATTCCCGATACCACAGCGGTGTCCTCCAGAACCTGATTTGTATTCTTTACCGTGGATACCAGGTTCTTCACCAGTACTATCAGATAGATTAAAAGCACCAGCGCCGCAGCGAGCACCAGATATATGAGCAGCGTCTTAATATCTATGGTTATCATCTTGCTCCTCCTTTATCGTTAAATCTCTTCCGTGGATTATTATAACCGTATTCCCAAATAATAACAACTCTTTTTTCTAAAGCCCGTTCCCTTTGCTTCCCCTTATCCTGCTGTCTGGCTACTGTCTTAACGTATTACCGGAAAACACCAGTCTAAACCTCATAGCACCGCAGCATTCTCTCAGTGAACCGTCCTTCACCGTCTCTCACTGCAAAAGGCTCCATGATCTTAAGGTCTCTTCCGCCGTTTTTCACGCATTTTACCAGAAGGAGATTTGGCTTTTCCCCCGGCTTTCCCGAAATAAACGTCATCTCCTTAGGCTCCAGGCTCCATTCCCTGCATCCCTGGCATATATCGACGATGCGGTTCGGGCGGTGAATCATGTAAAGCTCGCCTTTGTCCTTCAAAATCAGAGACGCCGCTTTGAGAAAATCCTCCAAAGTCCCGAGTATCTCGTGACGGGCTACGGCTTTCGCCGAATTTACGCTTTCAATCCCCACCCCTGAGGCGGTGTAAGGCGGATTTGTCGTCACCACGTCAAACTCTGCCGGAAATCTCTCTCCTACGTCTCTGACGTTTTCGTGAATAAAGGTCACCCTGCCGTCAAGGCCGTTAGCCCCGGCGTTTTTTTCCGCAAGCCTGAAGGAGTGTTCCTGAACTTCCACTCCGACTATCCTGCCGGCCTTCGTCTTCTGGGACAAAATCAGAGGAATTATTCCCGTTCCCGTCCCCAGGTCTGCTATAGCGCAGTCTTCCTTTTCAGTCTTTGCACTCTTTGACGCCTCGTGAGCCAGAATGACGGCATCGGTTCCGTAACAGAACTCCTCTTCATCCTGACATATAACTATGTCGTTAAACCCTGTCCTGTCATATCTCAGAGCCATATCTATTCCCTGATGAGTTCCTTAAGCTCGTCGATGTACTCGTCGTCCACGTCTTCCAGTATATCTCTGCTCTGGGCCTTCTTTTTGCGCGGATTGAGCCTTTTAACGTCTTCCTTCCGGTATGTGTAGACGTCGGCCGTAAGCTTTTCGTTTCCGTCTTCGTCCTTTTCACCGGTGAAGAGCCTTACCTTAACCTTGCTTCCAAGGATATCCGTGTCGACCACTTTACCCATGCCGTCGGCGGTTCTCACCCTTTCGCCGTTATCGGGAAGTCCCTTCTTAAGCTCCAGATAGACTTCATTTTCGTATTTGAGGCAGCACATGAGCCTTCCGCATATTCCGGAAATCTTCGTAGGATTAAGGGACAAATCCTGCACCTTTGCCATCTTAATGGACACCGGCTGAAAATCCGAAAGCCACGAAGCACAGCACAGGCTCCTTCCGCAGCTTCCTATGCCACCCAGCATCTTCGCTTCATCCCTTACGCCTATCTGCCTCAGCTCAATTCTCATTCTGAACACGCCGGCCAGATCCTTTACAAGCTCTCTGAAATCCACCCTTCCATCGGCAGTAAAGTAAAATATTATCTTATTGTTATCAAATGTATATTCAACATCCGTAAGCTTCATCTCCAGGTTATGCTTTTCTATCTTCTCCTGACATATCTGCATTGCCCCGGACTTTCTGCTTTCGTTTTCCTCGTGGCGCTTTTCGTCGGCCTCAGTAGCTATGCGCACTATCTTCTTAAGAGGCGAAACAACGCTCTCTTCCCTTATTTCAGTAACGTCCATGGTTACGGTGCCGTATTCCAGTCCTCTGGCCGTTTCAACGATTACGTTATCGCCGGCTTTCACCTCCGGCACATCCTCCGGGCTGAAGTAGTACACCTTGCCTGCGCTTTTAAATTTAACACCGGCCACCTTTATCATAAATCCGAATTTCCTCCAAACTTCTGTACAGTATATATCCGTCTCTCTACATTCCCGCCTTCAGCAGCATGTTCTTGAGAGCGTATTTATAGTTTACGTTAAAATTTATATCTTTTCTGGCTTCCTCCACGTAGTCCACCACTTCCCTTATATGCTCAGGGCTCCACATGGATTTTTCCCGGCCTGTAAAGTACCTCATGAGGAGTATTTCCGCCGCATCGAGGAAGGCCATGGCTGATTTTCTGTCTTTTACCTTCTTCTCAAGACTCTCCTTTATCTCCCAGAAGCATACGTTTTCCTCCGCCTTCTCAAGGAGTTCCGCCGCAAGCTCTATGTATGGATTGGTTTCGTCAAATACCTGAGGCATCCTGTAGGTGACGCACCGGGATTTTATGGTAGGAAGAAGGTTATCCCTGTTCTCCGACAGGAGAAAGATAACCGTCCCCGGATTCGGCTCCTCCAAAGTCTTAAGAAACCTATTCTGGGCTCTCACCGTCATTGTATCGGCATCTTCGACGATAGCGATGTTCCTCTCTCCCGCCGACGGTTTATGTCTCAGGTTCTCCTGAAGCTCGGCTATGGCTCCGTCCTTAAGGCTGCTTTCGTCGGCATAGACGTGATATATGTCCTCGTGATTCTCGTGCTCTATCTTCCGGCAAACGCTGCACCTTCCGCAGCCCTCTCCGGGCATCTCATGGCACAAAATGGCCATGGCAGCCCGCTTTGCGGTTTCATACTTTCCAGACAGAGCATCCCCTTCTATTATGTAGGCGTGAGAAAGATGTCCGCTCCTTATGGCGTCAAAAAGCTTATCCATCCCGTCTCTCTCCTGAAAATATACGGTCGAGATGGGCGTAGATTTCTCTTCTGACCTCTTCTACGGATTTTGATGCATCTATCCTTATGAACCTTCCTGAATCTTCGCCTATGAGCTTTACGTATCCATCGTACACTCTCTGGTGGAAGGTCATCTTTTCCTTTTCCAGTCTGTCAAAATCTGCACTCTTTATCCTTCCTCTGCCCACTGCCGGGTCAAGATCAAGGAAAAAAGTGTAGTCCGGCATGCATCTGTCCACAGCAAAGCCGTTTATGACAGCCACGCAGTCTCCAAGCTCACGTCCATACCCCTGATATGCTATGCTGGAATCAACAAACCGGTCGCACACCACGTGCCTTCCCGATTCCAGCGTAGGAATTATAAGCTGTCTCACGTGCTGAGCCCTCGAGGCTGCGTAAAGCATAGCCTCCGTCAAAGGGCACATCTCTTCGTTTTCAGGATCTAGGATCATAGCTCTTATCTTCTCCCCTATGGCTGTTCCTCCCGGCTCCCGGGTAAAAACGGCGTCCATACCGTTATTCTGAAAATATTCCCTTATATATGAAAGCTGGGTCGACTTGCCCGAACCGTCGGAACCCTCTATGGAGATGAAAATGCCTCTATTCATAAACAAGTCCACCGTCAGCGTTTCCTCTTAGCATCGTTCCAGAGCCTGCCGAACAGGTATGCAGCCAGATAGATAAACGGCAGACATACAAGGACGGCAAAGATTACCTTAAGAAGAAACATACGGTACCTCCTACTACAATGTAACATTAGAATTATACCATAATTTAAGACCATGCACCACATAAAAAAAGAACGCCTCGCAATTTGAAGCGTTCTCATTGAAACCGGCAACGTCCTGCTTTCCCGGGCAGTCTCCCGCCAGGTATCATCGGCGCTGGGGAGCTTAACTTCTGTGTTCGGGATGGGTACAGGTGTGTCCTCCCCGCCATTGTCACCGGATTTCTTCTTCTCTTCTTTCACACATTTCAACTAGAATGACACAATCACTTCCCTTGAAACCCTGGTCAGGATTTCGGCCTATTAGTATCGGTCAGCTTAATATGTTACCATACTTACACCTCCGACCTATCAACGTGGTAGTCTCCCACGAGCCTTACCTTGCGGAGGAGATCTTATCTTGTGGGGGGCTTCGCACTTAGATGCTTTCAGCGCTTATCCCGTCCATACGTAGCTACTCGGCCATGCACTTGGCAGTACAACCGATGCACCAGAGGTATGTCCGTCCCGGTCCTCTCGTACTAAGGACAGCTCCACTCAAATCTCCAACGCCCACAGCGGATAGGGACCGAACTGTCTCACGACGTTCTGAACCCAGCTCGCGTACCTCTTTAATGGGCGAACAGCCCAACCCTTGGGACCT
>CASFAX010000018.1 GCA_949292945.1 uncultured Bacillota bacterium
TTCGCTCATATGCTACACTTCTTTATCCTCGATAAATAACACGTTCTTTCCGTAGGTACTGTCAAACATATTTGAACGTCTGTGATGCTTTCGAGCCCAGGTGCGCTCTTGTTTCAGAAAATTTTTTTCAGGGCATTTCGTTACGCATTGCGGCAGAAGTTTTTTAATAAATTATAACAAAGGGGGGGACTGAATACCTCTTCAAGCGGTGATATTATTCCCCAAAACAACCGATTTACAGAGATTATTTTTTATACCGTTTCCGTAGGTGGTAAGCGGTATGAATACTCCCAGAAAAGCACTACTCGCAGAAAAATATTTTTAGAGCGTTTCGTTTCGTAAAAGATATGAATTGTTCAATAGGGCTTATTCATAAAATAGTTATCGAACTGTTTTTTATTGTGATAAAATCAATGTAAGAGAGCGTTAACCTCTGCAAATAGATGTTCCATATAACTTTAATAATTTTAATATTTTTAATATAGGGGGTGTAGTAATGGCAAAAGAAAGTGAAAAACAGCGTTGCGTCAATATGCTTGCTGATGGAATATCACAAAAGCAAATATCAAAAACATTAGGTGTATCAGAGCAAACAATTTGCAAATGGAAGAAAAGTCCCGAGTTTATAGATGAATACAAATTAGCTCTTTGGGGAAAAATTAGGAACGCTGTACCAGGAGCCATATCAACGCTTATATTTCTGTCTACGAAAGCAAAAAACGAAGCCACAAGGTTATCAGCGGCAAAAGACCTTTTAGACAGATTAGGCTTTAAACCAGACGAAAACATCAAAGTGAATATGGAGCCTGTGGTAATAGTTAATGATTTGCAGGAGTAATATACTAAAGCGATGAGAGCTTTTGATAGACTTTGTTCCATCCGTGGTGCCGTACCACAACAGCGCCGCATTTTGATGATCTCGGAGAATACGATGATTACGACAACAAGATAAAAGCCTTAATGGAGGAGATTTTAAATGATAGGCAGAGTAAGATGCCCTCTGATTGATATGAATTACATAAGCTTGAGCGATTGCATTGAGAACATCGATATAGCTGAGGGTTTAATAAAAGAGGAAAATATGCCGAATCGCTTTAAAGAAAAAGATGATTGGAGAAAGATTTGCTTAGAGTGCGAACGGCATGATTAACAAATGAATGAGAGAGCACCTTAACGGGTGCTTTTTTAATGCTCCGCAAGGGGCATTTTTTATTGCCGCGGACACTAACCTACCAACCAACAAATAAAATCTCTGTGTAGCGTTATTAGAGTCTCACAGAGGTGTATATAAGCCTCTGCACGGTAATTTTTACGCTCTAATTATGTATTAAAGCCTGAAACCCATTGAAAACACTGAGAAATCTCCTGTAAATATTAACCCAAAAATTAACCCAATTTTAACCCAAAAGTTTCAGACGAAGAGGAAAACTCGCATAAGTATACAAAACGTGCATAATTTGTTGAAAGATATTGAATCCTCTTCAGCGTTGAAATTTCAAAGGATATGAAAAGAACCGCCATTTACTGACGGTTCCTAAAATGTATTGGTGCGCCATGAGGGACTCGAACCCCCAACCTACTGATTCGTAGTCAGGCACTCTATCCAATTGAGCTAATGGCGCATGTAATCGCTTCTCTAAAAACGGCTACCGTATAATTATATATGGTACTACTGAGTTTGTCAAAGTGTTTTTTCGAGTATACCTTCTAGCTTATAGGGAAAACCTGCTGGGGAATTTGCTAGTCTGTCGCCCACCGTCAAAATTTATTAAAATAATTGTTGACAAAGCCTTCTTATTGTCTTATAATAATTCATGTCGCTGGCGCGGCAATATGGGTATTCCGAGATAGCTCAATGGTGGAGCAACCGGCTGTTAACCGGTAGGCTGTGGGTTCGAGCCCCACTCTCGGAGCCAATTTTTTATGCCGGAATGGCGGAATTGGCAGACGCACGGGACTTAAAATCCCGCGATCCTTACCGATCGTACCGGTTCGACCCCGGTTTCCGGCACCATAATAGTGCACTCGGGACGATTTTCCGGTAAATGGGTTAACAAAACAGTTTATGTGTGCTATAATATAAGAAGCAGTAAAGCTGCTTCCGATGACGCGGGGTAGAGCAGTTGGTAGCTCGTCGGGCTCATAACCCGGAGGCCGGAGGTTCAAGTCCTCCCTCCGCAACCAAGCTTTCGAGCCCTGGAATCGTTAAGATTCCAGGGCTTTTGTATATTTACTTGACCATTTCAGGTAGTCTCTTGTTCATCTGTTATATTCGTATCTCACCGCCACTTGATAGACAAAACGTACAATTCCCCATATCCCTTCGATGCAGCTAAACTTCGCGCGATGGAGATGACACAGATTCTATTTGCCTGATGGCAAGCCATTCGGTCGTACTGGTAAACTGGCGTTCTTTCCACGCTTTGAGGCCGCTCTTGTGGCAACTTATGGATTCGATAAATTCTGACAGGCCATATCTGTCTCCGTCATTTTCAAGTAGTTCAAGCAGAGAATCCTTTGCATACTCCAATCCGGATTTGTACCGGCGGCGGTATTTTCCGTAGCTCATATGGAAATAGTCTGCACTGGCTTTGAGTTTGGTGTTATTCAGATATTTAAACAGCACAATTTTTCCTGTTTCTTCATCGGGGGATTCGCATATAATCCGCTTCAGCAAATTGCCGATGCTTTCCCAGAAATCCATGTCATCTATCTCAGCGTATGCGTATTCCGATTCGGGATCGATTAAATTATCAATAGGAAGAGTGCCGAAATCGTTCAATGCCCAGTCAAGACTAAAGGCGTGGTTTAAGGGCTCTCCCAGCTTCTTCTTGGTATGTCCGCCCCAGGAGGCATCTTCAAAAGCTTGTGGAAGATAGTAGGTACTGAAATATCCCCAAAAAGTTTTCCCGCCTTCACTCACATCCTTATATTTATTTGCAGCGGATATCATATAAATAAACGCCTCTTGCAGCATATCTTCATAGTAGCCGTTCAGGTTGCACCAACTGTATTTGCTGCAAAAGTATCGTGCATTTTTCTTTACAAGAGCTGCGATATTCTCCCATAATACGATTTCGGCATCCTTGTCGCCAGCTTTTATGTTTAATGCCAGTTCTTCATTTGTCATATGACTCCTCCAAACATTTTACTTTATAAGCCAATTATAAGCCGGCAGTTCAGAGGACGCAACGGCGTAAAATGAACCTTCAACCTTGAAGTTCCCGGTAAGAAGAAATATACTTAGAAGCATATATTAATGTAAGGATGGTGTCCGTTGTGGAGATAAAAGTACCTGAAGATGGCAGCAGCTGTATAAAGAAGTTCGACGTATCGGGAAAGGACATAACCTTATACCCGTCTGCAAACCCGGACTGCCCGCTTATCGTTTTGAATTCACATTCCGGTGACGGCAGCGGTGTTGTTGAAAAACTTTTGAAAATGACGGATGCGGCCGGCTTCTGCCGTTCTAAAATAAATCTTCTCGTCGTAAGCGGACTTGACTGGAATCGTGATATGACGCCGTGGCCGTGCCCGCCGCTTTACAAAGACGGCGAATCTTTTGCGGGAGGTGCGGACGAATATCTGGAGCTGCTGATTTCAGAGATTATTCCCTGCGCAAAGGCGTATGTTAGCGGCGAGCCTTCAAAAATCTACATTGCGGGCTATTCACTTGCAGGACTCTTTGCCATTTACGCCATGTACGGGTGCGACGCTTTTGACCGGGCGGCCAGCATGTCCGGCTCCCTGTGGTTTCCGGGTTTCAGGGAATTTGCAGAAAGCCATGATATGAAGAAAAAGCCCGGACGGATATATCTTTCTCTCGGCGACAAAGAGGCCAGGACTAGGCAGCCTCTCATGCAGAAGGTTGAGGAAAACACAAAAACCCTGGCAGAATACTACAGACGACAGGGAATAGATGTGAAATTTGAGATGAATCCGGGGAATCACTTCCGGGATGTGGACGTGAGATGCGCAAAAGGAATTGCGGCCATATCGGATTGACAAACGCCATATCATGTAAAGAGAAAGACGCGGACTATTTTCAGATACCGCGTCTTTCTCTTCCTCATAGGTTTTAGGTGGGCTGCTTTAACCGCTCAGATACCGGAGTCAAAATGCCCCGTACTCGGATTTTTTGATTTTTTTAAAACTAGTACCACGAAAATACTCGTTTTTCTGCAATTTCTATACAAATAGTACCACGCGTCACCGGATTTTAAGGGACATCGTGGTACTATCTTGCTTTAAAACGGCATTTTAGTAGCTTTTTGATGCTCGGAATTTGAAAAATTCCTGGTTTTCCGAGCATCCGGTCAGCGACGGTGGTTTTCCGAGCATCCGTGCAGCGGTGGTGGCTTTCCGGGGGGCATATACGCTCTATGCAGAGGCGTTGTTTTCACGAGCGCTAAGCATCCGGGCCTCAGCCACCGCCGATCCTATTCGCTTAATCCAGTTCCAGGGCGCCGGTGTAGAGCTGATAGTAGGTGCCTTTAAGCTTTATCAGGTCTTCGTGGGTGCCGCGCTCGATGATGCGGCCGTGATCCATTACCATGATGGCGTTGGAGTTCTGGACGGTGGAGAGACGGTGAGCTATGACGAACACTGTCCTTCCTTCCATGAGGGCGTCCATGCCTCGCTGAACGATTGCTTCGGTTCTGGTGTCTATGGAGCTTGTTGCTTCGTCCAGGATCATTACCGGAGGGTCCGCCACGGCGGCGCGGGCTATGGCAAGGAGCTGTCGCTGTCCCTGGGACAGGTTTGCGCCGTTGCTGGTGAGCATGGTGTTATAGCCTTCAGGCAGACGGCGGATAAAGTCGTCTGCTCCGGCAAGCTTTGCGGCTTCGATGCAGTCTTCGTCGGTGGCGTTAAGACTGCCGTAGCGGATATTTTCCATAACTGTGCCGGTAAAGAGGTTCGTGTCCTGAAGAACTATGCCAAGGCTTCGGCGAAGGTCGTATTTCTTTATGTCGTTTACGTCTATGCCGTCGTAGGTTATCTTGCCTTCGCTTATGTCGTAGAACCGGTTTATCAGGTTTGTGATGGTCGTCTTGCCTGCGCCTGTGGAGCCGACAAAGGCTATCTTCTGTCCCGGTTTCGCGTAGAGGGAAATATCGTGAAGTACGGTTTTGTCAGGGGTGTAGCCGAAGTTTACGTCGAAGAATCTCACGTCTCCTTTAAGCTTCGTATAGGTTGCTTTTCCCTTGTCATCCACGCTCTTCCACGCCCATATGTGGGTTCTTTCGTCGCACTCGGTAAGGTTGCCGTCTGCATCTTCTCTGGCGTTGACCAGGGTTACCTTTCCATCGTCACTTTCAGGTTCTTCGTCCAGGAGGGCAAAGATTCTGTGGGCTCCTGCAAGTCCCATGATTACCATGTTTATCTGGTTGGATACCTGGCCTACGGAGCCGGCAAACTGCTTTGTCATGTTGAGGAAAGGTACGACTATGCTGATGGTGAATCCCATACCGCAAAGGCTGATGTTAGGAATGTCGGTGAGCATGAGGGCGCCGCCTGCTACGGCTACGACTACGTACATCACGTTTCCTATGTTGCCCAGAAGGGGCATGAGGATGTTGGCAAAACGGTTTCCGTTTCTGGCGTTGAAGAATATTTCTCCGTTGACCTTGTCGAAATCTTTCTTTGCTTTTTCTTCGTGACAGAAAACCTTTATTACCTTCTGGCCCGTCATCATTTCCTCCATGAAAGCCTCGGCTCCTGCGATGGTAACCTGCTGACGGAGGAAGTATTTGGATGAGCGGTTCGTTATTGCTCTTGCGGCAAATGCCATGCCTATGACTCCTGCAACTATGAGAAGGGCAAGGATGAGGCTGTAGTAAACCATTATGCAGAATACCACGAACAGGGTGATGGCAGATATGGTAATCTGCGGAAGGCTCTGGCTTATGAGCTGACGAAGGGTATCAACGTCGTTGGTGTAGTAGCTCATGATGTCGCCGTGGCCGTTGGTGTCAAAATACCTTATAGGAAGGTTCTGCATGTGGTTGAACATCTTCTCACGGAGTTTTTTCAGAGAGCCCTGGGTGATTATGGCCATCATCTGGGTGTAAAGGGTTCCCGCTACAAGGCTCACTGCATACATTATGAGAAGAATGAAAACGTAGCTCGTTATCTGTCCTGCAACGGACGACCAGTCGCCGCTCTTATAAGATGCGTCGACTACGGCTATGACTTTCTGCAGGAAGACGGCAGGGGCCGCGCTGACTATGGCGTTTATAATTATGCATACCATTGTGACTGGAAGGAGCACAGGGTAGAACTCGAACAGGGTTCGTATGAGCCTTCTGAGAACCCCCTTAGGCGCCCGCTGTCCTCTTGCCGTCGTGGTGCGCTTTTGCTCGACAGTATTCTGATTCTTATTCTTCGCCATCTTCATCACCTGCCTTTGTCTGGGAAGTGTATACTTCTCTGTATATGTCGCTGGTTTTTAAAAGCTCGTCGTGAGTTCCCACGGAAACTATGCGGCCTCCGTCCATGACGATGATGCGGTCGGCATCCTGTACAGACGCTACACGCTGAGCTATGATTATCTTTGTAGTTTCAGGTATGAACTCCCTGAAGCCCTGACGGATGAGGGCGTCTGTTCTGGTGTCAACTGCACTGGTTGAGTCGTCCAAAATGAGTATCTTAGGATTTTTCAGAAGAGCTCTGGCTATACAAAGTCTCTGTTTCTGGCCTCCGGATACGTTGGAGCCTCCCTGCTCTATCCACGTATCGTATTTGTCCGGGAATGTCTGGATGAACTCGTCTGCCTGAGCCATTTTGCACGCTTTCAGCATATCTTCATCGGTAGCGTCCGGATTTCCCCAGCGGAGGTTGTCTTTAATGGTGCCGCTGAAGAGGACGTTTTTCTGAAGAACCATGGCCACGTTGTTTCTCAGGGTATCGAGGTCGTATTTTTTGACGTCAAGTCCGCCAACCTTTACGCATCCTTCGGTGGTATCGTAAAGGCGGGGTATGAGCTGCACAAGGGTGGATTTTGAGGAACCTGTGCCTCCGAGAATGCCGATTACCTCGCCGGATTTAATGTGAAGGTCGACGCCTTCCAGGGCCATCCTTTCCGCTTTTGACGAATACTTGAAGCTTACGTTTTCAAAGTCTATGGAGCCGTCCTTAATTTCGGTTACGGCATCCTCAGGGCTCATAAGGTTGCTTTCCTCGCCGAGAACCTCTACGATTCTTTCCGCGGACTCAATAGACATGGTTATCATTACAAATACCATGGAGAGCATCATAAGGCTCATGAGAATCTGAAAGCTGTAGGTTAAGATTGCGGACATCTGTCCTACGGCAACCTCCGTTCCCTGGCTGGTTATTACGGCGTAGGAGCCGAAGGAGAGAACGAATACCATGGCCGCATAAACGCAGAACTGCATCATAGGGCTGTTTATAGCCATTATGCGCTCAGCCTTTGTGAAGTCGCGGCACACGTTTTCGGCAGCGCCGGAGAACTTCTTCTTTTCGTAATCCTCTCTTACGTAACTCTTTACGACGCGCATAGCCTGAACGTTTTCCTGAACCGAGTCGTTTAAGGCATCGTACTTGCGGAACACTCTGCGAAATATAGGCGTTGCTTTCCTTATTACAAGGTAAAGTCCTATTCCCAGAAGAGGTATGGTGATGAGGAATATCATCGCAAGCCTTCCGCCCATGGCAAATCCCATGATAAAGGAGAATACCAGCATGAGAGGGCAGCGGATTGCAACTCTTATTATCATCATGAATGCCATCTGCACGTTGATAACGTCGGTGGTCATACGGGTAACAAGGCTGGATACCGAGAATTTATCGATGTTTTCAAAGGAGTAGTCCTGTATCCGGTAGAACATGTCCTGGCGAAGGTTCTTGGCAAAGCCTGTAGACGCTGTGGCACAGGTGTTGCCGGCGGCCACGCCGAAAACAAGGGAAAGCGCAGCCATGATTATCAGTTCGATACCGTAATGAATTATGGTTGAAAGGCTGCATCCGGCCTGCATGTCGTTTACCAGGTCGGCAATGATAAAAGGAATAATACATTCGAGAACCACTTCTACCGACACCAGCAGCGGCGTCAGCAGGGCGATTTTTTTGAACTCGCGTACGCTGCGAGCAAGAGTTTTGACCAAAATAACACCTCCAAATTCAGACGTACGATCTCTATCCCGGGTAAAACGCACCCGGATAAAATGCAAGAAAAAAACGCAATCTCGTCAAAGATTGCTTAATATATAAGAATTTTAACTCTGCAAATTAAAGTTGTCAATGGCAAAAAGGGAGGCGTATATCAGCGGTATACGCCAAAACCGGCGGACTGAAAACCGCTGATGTGCCTCCATTTTTTAAAACATGGCGCTGCGGCATTTACATGCAATCCGCAGGTGCCTATCTGGTCTTATAGTATCTGCCAAAGGCGTCTGCCGCCTTCATGGCTGCGGCTACAGATTCCGCCGTAACAGCAAACGGGAGATTGTGCATGGTATCGTTTTCTGCGCATGCAGCCTTTGCCACTTCCAGAAGCTGCTCGTCAGTCACGTCCTTTGCACCCAGTTCTTCCAGCGTTACAGGCAGTCCCACCTCAATGCACCACTTAACTATGTATTCCAGTTCCTCCTCCGGAATGTTTTCGAGAACCAGCTGAGTAATGGTTCCGAAGGCCACCTTTTCACCGTGATACATGTGATGGCACTCCGACAGAACTGTGAGACCGTTATGAATAGCATGAGCTCCTGCAAGTCCTGCGCTCTCAAATCCTATGCCGGAAAGAAGGGTGTTCGCCTCTATAATCTTTTCAACAGAAGGAGTAAGCGCTCCTGCCTCCAGTGCAATTTTCGCCTTAACGCCTTCTTCCATAAGGGTATTGAAACAAAGCTCCGCCAGAGCCATAGCGGCGGACGTAGTCTGACCTCCCGCACACGATATGGCGCCGCTGTCCCTGCATGCCCGGGCCTCAAAATACGTTGCCAGCGCGTCGCCCATACCTGCTACCGTCAGCCGTACCGGCGATTTCGCTATAACTTCTGTATCCATTAGAACCAGATTTGGGTTTTCAGGCAGATACAGGTATTCCTCAAACACTCCTTCATCGGTATAGATGACCGAAAGTGCGCTGCACGGTGCGTCTGTGGAAGCGATAGTAGGAGCGATGAAAACCGGCACTCCCGCATAGTGCGCTGCGGCTTTTGCAGTATCGAATATCTTGCCGCCGCCTACGCCTATAACCAGGTCGCATCCCTTTTCCTTCATCACGGAGAGGAGTCTATTTATCTCATTCTTGCTGCACTCTCCGTTAAACATGTCAAATTCCACATCGCAGTCCGAGTCCTCAAAGCTTTTCTCTATATCGGCGCCGAACCGCTTATAGCCGCCTTTGCTTATAAGCACCATCGCCTTCTTACCGCGCTGCGCCGCATAACTTCCCAGTTTCTTAAGTTCACCGGGACCCTGCACATACCTGGATGGACTGATCAATACTTTAGCCATTGTAATTTCCCCCTTTATCGTAAAGCAGTAGTATAATTTACAACTCCATTATACCCTTCGTATATTTTTTTAAAAGGCTTCGGCAGGTTTTACTCCATATATTTTTGTATAATAGCAGAGCCGTCCGAACCGGAACCGGACAATGCCGCAGTATCGCCTTTTTTCATTTTTTCCGGGTGCAAAGGATTTGATTTAGTTGTATAATGTACACTATGGGATTTTTCCCGGGGAGGAATGGAAAATGGAAATACCTGTTTATCTTTTTACCGGATTTCTTGAAAGCGGAAAGACGACTTTCATACAGGACATAATGGAAGATCCGGAGTTTAACGCCGGAGAGCGAACGCTGCTCCTTTTGTGCGAGGAGGGTGAGGAGGAATACCACCGCTCGAAATTTTTCGGAACCCAGGTCTACATCGAAACGGTGGAGGATGAGGAGGATCTTACGCCGGAACTTTTGGAGAGCCTCAGGGAAAAACACAAGGCCGAAAGAGTCGTAATAGAATACAACGGAATGTGGATGCTCGACTCCCTCTATCAAAACATGCCTTCTGAGTGGCTTGCGTATCAGGAGATGTTCTTTGCAGATGCCAGCACGTTCCTTGCATACAATCAGAACATGCGCCAGCTGGTGTACGATAAGCTCAAAAGCGCTGAGATAGTGGTTTTCAATCGCTGCACCCACGGCTTTGATAAGATGCCTTATCACAAGATCGTCCGGGGCGCAAACAGAAAGAGCCAGATTCTTTACGAGTACGGCCCTGACGATGTGGAGCCTGACGATATTCCGGATCCTTTGCCTTACGACATAAACGCGGACAGCTTTACCGTAAACGACGTGGATTACGCCGAGTGGTACAGGGATATAAATGAAGACGGAAAGAAGTACGACGGCAAGGTCATCACCATCAAAGGCCGCAGCGTTCTGGGAGGAGGTCTTCCCGACGACAAATTCGTCTTCGGCCGTCACGTTATGACATGCTGCGTGGAGGACATACAGTTTGCCGGGCTGGTGTGCGTGTGGAAGGATGCCGCACATAAGCTGACTCACGGCGGCTGGGTAACCATAACGGCTCAGGTGAAGTGGCAGTACGAAGAGATGTACGGCGAAGCGGGGCCTGTTCTCTACTGCATCAGCGTTGAAGAGGCCCAGGAAGCAGATCCGGAGGTGGCACAGTTCTAATGTTTTATTCGGAAAAGTATACTGTGACGTCCCATAACGTGGACGTAAACGACAACCTGAGGCCTACAATGCTGGCCCAGTTTATGCAGGAAACTGCCAATCACCACATGCGGGACAGAAAGCCTTCCTACTACGACCTTTTCTTCGAGGGAAAGTCTTTCGTGGTGACCAGAATGGCTATCGAGGTGCTTGAGCAGCTTCACCAGTACGACGATATAGAGGTAAAGACATGGCGCTGCCCTGAAAAAGCCGCCACCTTCATCAGGTGTTTTCTCATCGAAAGGGACGGCAAAGTGTGCGCTAGGGCCTACACGGAATGGGCTGTCGCAAACCGCAACACCGGTAAACTGTGCCGCGCGGGAGAGGTTGACATCTCGAACTACGAAACCGATGAACCCCTTGAAATGTCGGTACCTGTGCGTTTTCGCTTTCCTAAGGACACGGCCTGGGAAAGGGTAGGGACAAAGCGTGTAATGTACAGCGATGTGGACATGAACATGCACATGAACAACACCAGATATCTTGACATGCTCTGGAACTACATACCTGAAATCGTATCCAGAAAGGTGACCTCCGTAAGCATACGCTATATGGCAGAGGCCCCTATAAACGAAGACATAGAAATCTGCATGGCCCCGGGCGATGCAGACGGGAAGTGGCTCTTTAAAACAGAAGTAGGCGGCAGAACCAACATCGAAGCCATATTCACCACTGAAGAGAAATAGTCTTTGGGGCAGGAACCGATAAAATAATAAGACGCGTAAAAACGATGCAGTTTCCCGGGAATCACCAGGAAAGCTCATCGTTTTTTGTTTTCCGGAATTCCTGCCAGGTGGCGCCCTACAGGTTGATTGATTGGAGCTGTTTGCTATCCAAGTCGTTTGCTATTGAAGCCGTTTGGTCGAATGGCTTATACGCGGCTGAAAAACCAAAAATCCTTGGCTTTTCATAAGATAAGCGTCGCAAAAACCAAGAGAAGCGAGGCAAATCATCAAAAGTTAGTCGTAATTTTCGTCAATATAGTAAGTATACACCAGTAAATATAAATATTGGGTGATGAAGTTTGGCTTTTGACTCCCAAAAAAGCCATTCGACCAAGGATAATTGGTTTTATTAGGCGCATAAGGGAAATCGACCAATATGAAATTGGTTTTCTCGACTGCAACCGGTAGTTTAACCAAATTCCAGCGTCTTGCATGCTATATACACCGGCGACAGCCGACCGATGTCAGCCGCTCCCATGGTCAATCCTAAGCCAGCCATCTCGAATCAGTCACTTTACGTCCTCCAAACGTCCTACAAATCCGCAGTCAGAAATTTTATCAGATTCATGATTGACATATACCATACAAGGGTATACTATAGTTGCGTAGGTAAATGAAAGGCTTCACGTTTTGAAGGAAAATCTTTCTAAAGGATTTGAAGGAAAAGGAGAGAAAAATGGAAGAGAATAAGGCTCATGACTGTTCTGACAGGGTAAAGCACAGAACGGAGAAGGAGTATAAGGATCTGATGAACCGCCTTTCCAGGATAGAGGGACAGGTTCGCGGAGTTAAAAAGATGGTGGAGGATGAGAGATACTGTATCGACATACTAATTCAGGTCGGCGCCATAAACTCGGCTCTCAATGCATTCAGCAAGGAGCTTCTCACCGACCACATAAAGACCTGCGTAGTTAACGATATTAAGGAAGGAGACGGCTCTAAGGTAGACGAGCTTTGCGATACCATAAAAAAGCTGATGAAGTAGCCTGCCCGGACGGGCGGATGGAGCCTCTCATCGGAGGTAGATGTTTTGAGGAAGGAAAAGTTTAAGGTTACGGGCATGAGCTGCTCGGCCTGCTCTTCAAGGGTTGAGAAGGTGGTTGGCAAGCTGGACGGGATCAAAACCGTCAGCGTTAATCTCCTGACCGGCACCATGCAGGTTGAGTTTGACGAGGCCGTAACGGATGTTGAAAAGATAATAAAGGCGGTAGAGGGTTCTGGATACGGAGCCTATCAGGACGATGCCCACGGCGGTCACGGTGGACAGCCAGGCGGCAGCCAAGGCGGATATGCAGGACAGCCAGGCGGAAATTGCAGTGACGGAGCGTGCAGCATTTCAATAAGCAGAGCCGGGGATGCGGCAGCAGGAAACCTGGGCGGGGCCGGCAGACGTGAGGCTTCGGCTTCTCAGGGAGCTATTGACGAGACGGCCCAGATGAAGAAAAGGCTTATTTGGTCTGTAATTCTTCTCTTGCCGCTTATGACTGTTTCCATGGGGCCGATGCTTCTCGGAAATCACCGCAATACGGAAAATCCCCTGACCATGATAATGATTCAGGTCATATTTCTGATTCCCATCGTATTTCTTAACAGAAAGTTTTTCGTGAAGGGACTTCCGGCTCTTTTTAAGGGCGGCGCCAACATGGACAGTCTCATAGCCGTAGGCGCAGGGGCGGCCATTGTATACGGTGTGTTTGCGCTTTTCAGAATAGCTCACGGGTATGAAACGGGAGATATGGCTCTCGTTCACAAATACAGCGCCGACATATATTTTGAGTCTGCTGCCATGATTCTCACTTTGATAACGGTGGGAAAATACCTGGAGGCCCGCTCCAAGGGCAAGACCAGCCAGGCTATAGAAAAGCTGGTGAATCTGGCGCCAAAGACTGCAACTGTAGAAAGAGACGGAAAAGAAATCGAAGTTGAGACGTGGCAGCTTTCTCCCGGAGATATTCTGGTAATACGCCCCGGGGAGAGCATCGCGGCAGACGGGGAGATAATTTCTGGAACTACTGCTGTAGACGAGGCGGCGATTACGGGAGAGAGCATACCCGTTGAAAAGAAAACGGGGGACAAGGTAATATCGGCCACCATAAACAAAACCGGTTTCATAAAGGTAAGGTGCGAGCGGGTGGGCGAGGATACCACCATAAGCCAGATAGTTCGCCTGGTAGAAGAGGCCAGCGCCTCCAAAGCTCCCATTGCCCGCCTTGCCGACAGGATTGCGGGAGTATTCGTTCCTGCGGTTATGGGAATAGCTCTCGTCACGGCGGTAGTATGGCTTGTTCTGGGATACGGTTTTGAGCACGCCCTTTCCATGGGAATTTCGGTGCTGGTAATATCCTGCCCGTGCGCTCTGGGCCTTGCCACCCCCGTTGCCATAATGGTTGGAACGGGCAAAGGCGCGGAAAACGGGATTCTCATAAAGTCGGGGGAGGCTTTTGAGACGGCGTGCCACGTTGACACCGTGGTAATGGACAAAACCGGAACCATCACGGAAGGAAAACCTGTCGTTACCGATGTAATAACGGAAGCTGAAGGCGTTACTGAAGAGGAGCTTCTCGCAAAGGCTGCATCTATAGAAGCGGGAAGCGAGCACCCACTTGCTGAGGCCGTGCTTTCGGAAGCGGAAAAGCGAGGCATATCCTTTGAAGCTGCGGAGAATTTTCAGGCTTTGTTCGGGAAAGGCGCAAAAGCTGAAATCGGAGGAGTGTCACACTTTGCGGGAAATGAAAGCCTCATGCAAGATGAAGGTATAGACACGTCAGCCATAGAGGAAAAGCTTAAGAGCCTGGGAGATGGGGGAAAGACGCCGCTCATATTCGCAGCGGAAGGAAAAATCCTTGGAATAATCGCAGTTTCCGACGTTGAAAAGCCTACGAGCCGGGCTGCCATCGAGGAGTTCAAGAAGATGGGAATCGACGTCGTCATGCTGACGGGAGATAACCCGAGAACAGCCGAGGCTATAAGAAGGAGAATGAACATACCGGAGGTAATCGCCGGAGTTCTTCCTGCCGATAAGGAAAAGCACGTTGCAAGGCTTCAGGCGGAGGGCAGGAAGGTGGCCATGATAGGAGACGGAATAAACGACGCGCCTGCGCTGACGAGGGCCGATGTGGGAATCGCCATAGGAGCCGGAACGGACGTAGCCATCGAAAGTGCCGACGCCGTCCTCATGAGAAGCGATCTTCTGGACGCGGTGACGGCGGTGAAGCTGTCAAAGGCGGTTATAAGGAACATAAAGGAAAATCTGTTCTGGGCGTTTTTCTATAACGTAATAGGAATTCCGGTGGCGGCAGGGCTTCTGTTCATACCTTTTGGCATAAAGCTTTCACCTATGATAGGAGCGGCGGCCATGAGCCTTTCCAGCGTATGCGTGGTGACAAACGCCCTGAGATTAAGGCGTTTCAAGGCGGACAGGAAGCCAGGCGGCATCCGGAAAGAAACATATAATATGGAAGAAAATTTTGAGGAGGAAAAAACCATGAAGTATGAATTCAAAGTAGAAGGAATGATGTGCATGCACTGCCAGAAGCACGTAAACGACGCGCTTGCCGCAATGGACGGCGTTAAGGAAGTCGACGTTGACCTTGAGGGCAAAAAAGCCACTGTGGAGGCAGACAGGGAGATTTCCATGGACGAATTTAAAAAAGTCATCTCCGAAGCGGGATACCAGGTAGTTGAGTAAATTACAGATGACTTTGACAGGCCGGTGTGGTACAATGCATTTAAATATGCAGCACATACCGGCTTTGTTTTATTTCGAAAGGGAGAGGAATTAAAATTGGACAGAAGGACAGTAAAGACGCTGGTCGGAATCATATTTGCAGGGATTCTGTTTTTTATCATTTTGCAGAACTTCGGTGAGGTTCTGGGAGTTCTGCGCGCATTGATTGCAGTTATAATGCCGTTTATACTGGGAGCGTGCATAGCTTTCATAATCAACGTTCCCATGCGCGGTGTGGAAAGTTTCCTGTTCGGAAAGACGAAACGCTTCAAAAAGAGCAGGCGGCCGGTTTCATTTGTAATTACCCTTGCTCTGGTGCTGGGAGTCATAGCCGTCGCCATGAACATAATCATTCCACAGCTGGGCTCCACCCTTTACACCATCGGAAGCGAGATTCCGGATGCCATGAACAGCCTGCAGGCGTGGATAAACGACAGGATGAGCGTGTGGCAGAGTCTTGCGGATTTTGCAGAGCAGTTCTCCGTAGACTGGACGGAAATAGGGGTTAAGCTTTCAGGGTTCCTTCAGACGGCGGCGGCGGGAATTCTGGACAGCGGTATCGGCGCCGTGACCAACATAATCGGCATGGTAGTGAACTTCTTCATCGGCCTAATATTTGCCATATACATTCTCATGTCGAAGGAGAAGCTGGCTACGGAGGCGAAGCAGACCGTGTTTGCGGTATTTCCGGAAAGAGCGGCTGAGGGAATACTTTACATCGCGGCTCTGGCTTCGGGTACGTTCTCCAGATTCATATCCGGACAGTGCCTTGAGGCATGCATACTGGGAACTCTATTTTTCATAGCCATGACCGTTGCAGGGATGCCTTTTGCCCTTCTCATAGCCGTAACCATAGCGTTCACAGCTTTGATTCCGCTGGTGGGAGCGTTTATAGGATGTGCCGTGGGAGCTCTTTTAATCCTCATGGAAAGCCCGCTTCAGGCGCTGGTGTTCATAATAATGTTTCTGGTGATTCAGCAGATAGAGGGAAATCTAATATACCCTCATGTCGTAGGTAATTCCGTGGGCCTTCCCCCTATATGGATGCTCATCGCCATTACCATCGGCGGAAACGCCATGGGCATATTCGGAATGATTCTCTTCATTCCTCTCTGCTCGGTGCTCTACTCGGTAGCCAGAGTCCTAATATACGATACTCTGGATGCCAAGGGAATTTCACCTGAGCGCTGGAAAAATCCTATCACCCTCACGGAAGACGTGCTGAAGCGAAAGAAAAAATAGCGTTGGAAATATATGTTGAAATGCCTGTCCTGAACTGGTAAAATAAGGAAATAAATAGTAAAAGGAAAGGCATAGGGTATGGATATAAGGGATTATCTTAAGGAAGAACTTGAACGCGAGCAGGCGCTATTTGACGCTTATAGGAAAATGCTTCCAAATCTGCCGAAAGGCAAACTGCAGACGATTACGTCAAAGGGGAAGACGTACTATATGACATCTGAAGGCGGTAAAAGAAAGTATATCGGGAAAGCGGAAGAAGAGACCGTAAGACAGCTTAAATTAAGACGTTTTCTGGAAGAAAGCATACGGGATATTGACTCCAATATGAAACAAATAACCAGACTGCTTAATCACTTTAGACCTGTAAATCCGGATGCTGTAATCGAAAGACTTCCTAAATCCTATAAATCGGATTTCTTCCCTGATATACCGGGATTCGATTTTTCCAGGGCGGATGACTGGGACATCAGCGGTTATCATAAGAGCAGAAATCATCCTGAGCAGCTTAAGCATACGACTTTAAAGGGAGATAAGGTGCGCTCAAAATCCGAACTCAACATTGCAAATATGCTCTATATAAAGGGGATTCCCTATCATTATGAAGAGCTCGTCAGGCTGCGCGACTGCACTGTTGCGGCAGATTTTAAAATTGCCGTTCGGAGTGAAAACCGGTTCGTGCTTCTGGAACACATAGGAATGCTCGGCAACGAGGATTACGAAAAGATGTTCATACTTAAGTTCATGGATTATGTGAAGAGCGGTTATGTGCCGTGGCGCGACGTGTTTTTCACCTTTGATGAAGGCGACGGGAATCTGGATACGCTCTTTCTGTCAAAGCTGATGGATAAACACTTTCTTTAGCAGCCGGCGGTATAGGGCGGATGCAGGCTGGTTTTTGGGTTTATGACAAAATATGCAGATTTCCAAAACCCGGTTTTGAATTTCAGAAAAAACCTCTGGCTTCCCAATAACCAAAAGCCGAGTCAGGCCGGAAAATGAAGCGCAAATAACATAAAAGCATGTGATAAGTACCCTCAAACGGGGAAAATCACATGCTTTTTAATTTTACACCAACAGGGGTTATTGGGGAAACGTGAAATTAATCTGAAACCCAATAACTCGTTATTGGGAGACGGTAAATAAAGGCCAAAACCCAAAACCGCCGCGTAAGCACCGCCAAGGGCTGCCCGCTACGCCAATCCAACGCTGTCCGCCACGCCAGTCCAGCTCTACTCTATGCTCTTCAGCGACTCGGTCATGCTGATGCGCTGGAGCTTGAAGTACATGACGAACATGACGATGACGGCAAACAGGAAGGTCAGCGCCACCGAGTAAATGTAGCTCGGCCACAGGAGCCTCGGCTCGAAGTATATCATGTCTACCCGTATCATATTTATGACAAAGGCATGGAGAATTTTGCCCAGTGCCAGTCCGACGACGGCGCTTATTCCAGTCAGGAAGAAGTTTTCGCGGAACACGTAGGCCGAAGTCTCCCGGGCGTAGAAGCCCAGCACCTTGATGGTGGCGATTTCCCTTATGCGTTCGGTTATGTTGATGTTGGTCAGGTTATATAATACGATAAATGCCAGCGCGCCTGCTGAAATTACAACCAGCAGGATTATGGCATTAAGGCTTTCCATCATGGTGTTTATGCGGTCGCGGAACTCGGCGTTGACGCTGACGGCAGCCACATCGGAAAGATTTCCCGTCTCGGAAGCGGCGGAGTAGACGTTCTCAGAATCGAGGACTTTTACGAAGGCAGTTTCATATTCAGCTTCGATCCCCCACGCCTCCTCAAAGGTTTCCGGAGTCATGTAGACGTAACCCATTACGTAGTTGTCGCATATGCCGCTGACTGTAAAGTCGGCGCTGTGCATGTCCATGTCCCTTAAGGTTACGGTGTCGCCCGTTTTAATCTTGTATTCTTCCGCGTATTTCTTGCAGATTATGACCTGGTCGTCTTCAGGATAGCTAAGCTCCGTATCTCCGTTGTGAAGATCTATGAAGCCGTCTAGGGAATCGCCCTCAGCCACTATTACGGTCATGTTCTTTGCCGTATCGCCTTCTACCAGGTCTGCAGATTCCTGATGGACAAAGGCTGCAGGCTCGGCGTAGGAGGATATTTCTTCGTCGAAGGCTTTCTGTTCATCCTCCGACTGCCCGTCAGAAAACGTTACGGAGTAGTCGTATGTGGAAATTTCATCGTATTGATAGTTCACTATGTCGCTTACGGAATCGTTGAGGCCGAAGCCCGTAAGGAGAAGGGCGGTGCATCCGCTTATGCCGAGAACCATCATGAAAAACCGCTTCTTGTAGCGGAATATGTTCCTGAGGGAAACCTTGTAGAGGAAACCGATGTGATCCCATATGAAGTGAATCCTCTCGAGGAGTATCCGCTTTCCGCTTCTAGGAGCTTTTGGCCTTATTAGCTCTGCCGGAACGATTCTGAAATCACCCAGGCAGGAAATAAGGGTGGCTCCCATGGAGCATACGAGGGATACTGCCACGCAGAGCACGGCCAGAGGGCCGTTGAACACGTAATTTATGGAATCGGAAAAGTCGTACATCATGCCGTAAGCTTTCCATATTACCGTAGGGAATATAACCGTTCCTCCCGCAAAGCCTATGACTGAGCCGATGAGGGCGGCACTGCCAGAATAGAACAGGTACTTTCCCAATATCCGTCCGCTGCCGTAGCCTAGGGCTTTGAAAACACCTATCTGGGTTCTCTGCTCGTCCACCATTCTGGTCATGGTGGTCATGCACACGAGGGCTGCGACCAGGAAGAAGAATATTGGGAATATGGCGGCGATGCTGTCCACTATCTGGGTGTCGCTGTCAAAACAGATATATCCTACATTGCTTTCCCTGTTAAGAACGTATACTTCCGGGTTTTCTATATCATCGATTTCTCTTTCGGCATCTTCCAGCTCTTTGGCAGCCTCGTCAAGCTCAGCCTTTGCATCGGCAAACTCTTTGTCTGCTTCTGCCTTTGACCTGTTATATTCTGCCCGGCCTGATGCGAGTTCTGCTTCCGCAGAGTCGAGCTGGGAAAGTCCCGAATCTATCTGCTGAAGTCCCGACTGAACCTGGGATTTGGAGGAGTCCAGCTGCTGGCGGGCAGCGTCTATCTGGGCCTGGGCAGCTGCCGCTTCTTCCGGGCTCATGTAGTCCTTTGAGGCGTCAAGCTGGGCCTGCTGCTCGTCTATATCGGAATATCCTGCGTTTATCTCATCGAGAGAGGCCTGAAGCTCCGCCTTCTGACTGTTAAGGGAAGCTCTGTTGTTTTCTATCTCCTGCTCTCCCGAGACTATTTCTGAAAGAGCTGACTGAAGCTGTGCTTCCGCGTCGGCCTTTTCAGACTCATATGTCGCAAGACCGTCTTCGTATTCTGCCCTGCCTTCCTCAAGCTCCTTCTTCGCATCGTCGACGATGCTTTCCCTTCTAAGGTCAGCTGCCTCTTCTGCGGCTTTTGTCACATCGCCCTCGAGAGCGTCGGCTCCGTCGTTATATTCATCTGAATATATTGCGCCCGGAATGTCTGCATCTACGTATATGCCGGTGAAGTAGTCCGTGTCAAAGCCGTCAGGCAGAATGTAAAAGAACGCGGAAACAGAACCGTCTCCTATGGAAGCGGTTCCGCGCTCGTAGTTCATATATAGAGGGGAGGCGACAACGCCGACTACCTTGTATTCGTCGTACTTAAAGGCTTCTGCCGTATCCTTGCTGTTTTCCTTTGATATGGTAATGACTGAGCCGATGGCGCCGTCAACTGAGCCGTCTCCCGAATCTACCGCCTGTTTGTCGATGAGACATTCGTCTGCCGACTCTGGCATGCGCCCTGCGAGAAGCTCCGGTTTATTTATCTTCTCCGAAATAGAAAGAGCCTTGTAGACTATATCCGAATCTCCCGAGGTGACGAGAACGTCGTAGGAGTCGTATCCTTCCACTGTCGCATCCGGCAGGGCCTCTGCCACATAATCAACTGAATCATCGTCGTAGCCCAGGGTGGACATGAGCTGATAGTCGAAGAACCGGCTTTCGTTAAGATAGTCGTCGGCGGTGCTTATCATCTCGTCTCTGCACACTTTGAGGCCGGCAAAGAAGCCGACGCCCAGCGCTATGATGGCGAGGATGGCGATGTACCTGCCCATGGAGTTTTTTATTTCCCGAAGAGTTGATCTGAATAACATGCCATACACCTACCACTCGATATCCTCTACAGGAACGATATTCGTATTTTTTTCAACGGAATAGACGACTCCGCTTTTCACCTTTATGATGCGGTCAGCCATGGCGGTGAGAGCCTGGTTGTGGGTTATTATTATTACGGTCATGCCGGTCTGCCTGCTGGTGTCCTGAAGGAGCTTCAGGACGGCTTTTCCCGTGTTGTAATCCAGGGCGCCCGTAGGCTCGTCGCAGAGGAGAAGCTTGGGATTTTTGGCAAGGGCGCGGGCTATGGCGACACGCTGCTGCTCTCCGCCGGAAAGCTGAGCGGGAAAGTTGTTCTTCCTGTCCGAAAGCCCCACCATGTCGAGAACCTCCGAAGGCTTCAGAGGATTTTTGCATATCTGGGTGGCAAGGGAGACGTTCTCCAGAGCCGTCAGGTTCTGGATGAGGTTGTAGAACTGAAACACAAAGCCTATGTCATACCTTCTGTAGGCGGTAAGCTCCTTGCTGCTCAGGCCCGATATTTCCCGGCCGTCAAGGAGGACCCTTCCTTCCGTAAGGGTGTCCATACCGCCGAGGATGTTGAGGAGGGTGGTCTTGCCTGCGCCGGACGCGCCGACGATTACGCATATCTCTCCTTTCTCTATCTCAAAATCTGCATCCCGGAGGGCTTCGATGGAAACCTCTCCCACGTGATATACCTTCTTTACATGCTCAAATTTAACGTAGCTCATATGATTCCTCCGGCAGGACCGAAAAACCGGTCACTTTCGTTAAGGTTATTATACTCTCACGCCATGGCATAATCAAAGGAATATTTGGTGAAAACTCATATAGGTGCAGGGCGAGGTGCATACCACAACATGTTGTGTAGCCGCCGGAGAGGAAGTGAAAAGAAAAGCCGGTGTGGGGTTTTTAAAAGCAAAAACGGCGGCAAAAAAGATTTTTTGCCCATATTTACGTTGAAAAGTGGGGAAAAGTGGTGTAAAATTTTTTTACGAAAATCGGAGCAATGTCTTAAATCGGAGGATGAGTTCATGTTTATGGGGACCTATAACAACTCAATAGACGCCAAGAACAGACTCATCGTGCCGTCCAAGCACAGAGAACAGCTTGGTGGACGCTGCGTCATAACCAAGGGAATCGACAGGTGTCTCTACATATATCCCATGAGCGAATGGGACAGGCAGATGGAAAAGCTTTCGAAGCTTCCGGAATCGGATCCCAAGGTAAGGGCTTTCATCCGCCACATGTGCGGAGACGCCGCAGAATGTGAATTCGATAAGCAGGGAAGGATAATAGTTCCCGGAGAGCTTAAGGAATATGCCCGGCTCGATAAGAATCTCGTCACCATAGGAGCTATGCGCCGCATAGAGGTCTGGGGAAAGGAAACCTGGGAATCTCCTGAAAATGACGGGAATAAGATGGACAGAGAAGAGATAGCCGAAACCCTGGCCGAATACGGTTTTTAAGGGAGGTGGGATTATGGAGTTTAAACACGTCCCGGTCCTTTTAAACCAGTGCCTTGAGGGACTTTCCATAAAACCCGGCGGCATTTACGCTGACGGAACTCTCGGAGGAGGCGGCCACGCGTCTGCCGTATGTGAAAGGCTTTCCGGCGAAGGAACTCTCATAGGAATAGACCGGGACAGAGATGCCATAGAGGCTGCGGGAAAGAGACTTGAAAAGTACCGGTGCAGGAAGATTTTTGTAAACAGAAACTACTCCGACATAAAGGAAATACTGAGCGACTGCGGAATAGAATCCATAGACGGAGCACTTTTGGATTTAGGAGTTTCCTCCTTTCAGCTCGATAACGCCGAAAGGGGATTTTCCTACATGAGCGACGCGCCCCTCGATATGAGGATGAACAGGGATGATTCCCTCACCGCAAAGGATGTGGTCAACGGTTATTCAAAGGCCGATCTTACCAGAATCATTTCCACTTACGGGGAGGAGAGATGGGCATCCAGAATAGCTTCATTTATAGAGGAAGCCAGAAAGGAAAAGCCTATTGAGACCACGGGCCAGCTTACGGAGATTATAAAGGCGGCGATTCCGGCTTCGGCCAGAAGAACCGGACCGCACCCCGCCAAGAGGACTTTTCAGGCCATAAGGATAGAAGTAAACGAAGAACTGGACCGGCTGGAAAAAGCGCTGGAGGATTTCTGCGACGTTTTGGCCCCCGGCGGCAGACTTTGTGTGATATCCTTTCACTCCCTGGAGGACAGAATAGTAAAAGACGTGATGGCAAGGCGTGCAAACCCGTGCACATGTCCTGCGGATATTCCGGTTTGCGTGTGCGGAAAGGTGGCTGACGTCAGAAAGGTGACGAAAAAGCCCATAGTGCCCACCGCTGAGGAACAGGAAGAAAACCCGAGGGCGAGAAGCGCCAAGCTGAGGATTTGTGAGAAGATATGAGGAACTGAACATGCAGATGCAGGCTAAGAGAAAAATGTTAATAATGATAGCGGCCATAGGGTTCATTCTCGTCACCCTCGTCGTGCTTACGGCATACGCTGCCGAGCTGAAGTGCACCAATAACGAGCTTGCAGGGAAAAGCGAAGCGCTACAGGGGGAAATCGATACTCTTAACGTGAAACTTAAGGCCACCAACAGCGTGGCGTACATAGAGAACATGGCAACGGAGAAGCTGGGAATGGTATATCCGGACGAAACCCAGTGCGTATACCTTTCAGAGGACGAGGTTCCGAAAGGGGATCTGGCCATGATCATAAAGGAAAACGCCTACAGCTAGGCAGGAGTAAATGGGCATATGAAACCGGGCAACTGAATAAAAGCAGCATGTCCGGTTTTTTTCAGTAAATGGGGAATTGAATGGCAAAGATTCAGGAAAAGAATAAAAACAGAATGCTCGTAGCCTTCGGGGTCATGGCAGCTCTGATGGCTCTTCTGATAATAAGGGTTGCCTGGATTCAGATAGTAAACGGGGAGGAATACACCGACATAGCCATAGATCAGCAAACCAGCGACATACCTATAGAGGCAAAGAGGGGCTCCATACTCGATCGCAACGGCGAGGAGCTTGCGAGCAGCGCCACATGCTACACTCTCTGGGTGAGACCTGCTCAGTTTACGAGTCAGTATAAAGGTGAAAAGGCGTCGGAAGCAGCTCAGGAACTTGCGGTAATCGTGGATGCGGACGCGGCGGAGCTTGAAGAGAAGATGACTGATACGGAAAACGTGCTGGTAAGGCTGGTTGACGGCCTTGAGAAGGAGACTGCGGACAGGATAAAGGAGCTGGAGATAACCGGCACTGAAATATCGGAAGGCACTGAGAGATTCTATCCCAACGGAAATTTCGCATCGGTTCTTCTGGGAAGCGTCAACGCCGACGGAACGGGAAGAAGCGGTATAGAGCAACAGTACGACGAGTACTTAAGCGGCGTTGCCGGAAGATGGGTAAAGAATACCGACATCAACGGAAATACTCTTTCGTACGGAGAAAAGGCGTACTACCAGGCTGAGGACGGTCTGAACGTGGTTCTAACGGTGGACGAGGTGCTTCAGCACTACATGGAGGACGCTCTCAGGGCCGGCATGGAGGAGACGGGATCAAAGGGAGCATGGGGTATGGCCATGAATCCGGAGACCGGGGAAATCCTTGCAATGACGGTGCTGCCGGGATTTGACCCTAACGACGCCACCACACCTCTTCTCAGCGATGAGGAGATGGAGAAGTTTAAGAAGATGTCCGGCGAGGAACAGAGCGCATATCTTTCAAAGATGTGGAGAAATCCTCTCATAAGCGACGTGTACGAACCGGGCTCCACCCTTAAGCTGGTTACGGCTTCGGCAATGCTGGAGGAGAGACTGGCAACGCCGGAGACTACCTATACATGCGAAGGATCCTACGTAGTAAGCGGAGTAAGGCTATACTGCTGGGGCGCAGCTCACGGAACTCAGACTCTGACAGAAGCCGTGGGAAATTCGTGCAACCCGGCCCACATGCAGATGGCTCTGAAGATGGGAAAGGACACCTATTACGAATACCTGGATCTGTTCGGGCTTACGTCGACGACGGGCATAGATCTCCCGGCGGAGACTGGCTCCATAGTTCAGGATAAGGATTCCATAGGCCCTGTGGAGCTTGCAACCATGGGATTCGGTCACGGAGTGGCGATTACGCCTATTCAGCTTCTTACAGCCATAAGTTCCATAGGAAACGACGGAATTCTGGTAAAGCCTCACGTTGTAAAGGAGCTTACGGATTCCGATGGAAACGTGGTAAAGGAATACGGCACGGAAAAGATAAAGCAGGTCATCTCAGAGACTACGGCTTCCGAGATGCGCAGGATTATGGAACTTGAAGTATCGAAGTACGGAGGTTCCGCAGCCAGAATAGAAGGGTACAGTATAGGAGGAAAGACTGGAACCGCATATAAGGCGACGGGCGGAGAGTACAGCGACGAGACCTTCTCATCCTTCGTATGCATGGCGCCTATGGACGATCCTAAAATATCGGTTCTCATCGTAATGGATACCCCTACAAAATCCATATACGGAAGCGCAACGGCTGCCCCTGTTGCGAAAAAATTCCTGGAAAAGGCCCTTCCTTATCTCGGAATCAACCCTCAGTACGAAGAAGGGGAGGATGGCACGTCCGGGTCTGGATATACCTACGTTCCCGACGTTACCGGAATGACATTTGAAAAGGCAGAGTCAGCCCTTGCATCAGCGGGAATTTCATACGAGGTGGTTCCTGCCGCGGATAAGGAAACCAAGGAAGAGATAAAAAGCCAGAAGGTAGTGGATCAGTACCCTAAGGGCGGAAAGAAGATAAACAAGGACAGCAAGGTTTACCTTTACAGGGAGTAAGGGAGAGAAAAATATGAGAAAGCTAACATCTGAAGAAATCGCCCGGGCGGCAGGAGGCCGTCTCATAAAGGGAACGGGAAAGGAAGAAGTACGGGAAGTGATAATAGATTCCCGCCAGGCGGGGGAAGGCAAAGCCTTCTTTGCCATAAAGGGTCAGGTTCACGACGCGCACAGGTTTTTGCCCGATGCGGTAAAGGCGGGATGCCCTGTCGTCGTGATTTCAGATGAATCAAAGGCTCCTGACGGCTGCGACGTCATCCTGGTGGAAGATACCCTGTACGCTCTGCAAAAACTTGCTTCATGGTACATGAGAAGCCTCGATATGAAGACCGTAGCTGTGACGGGAAGCGTGGGAAAGACCAGCACCCGGGATCTCATCTATGCGGGTCTTTCGTCAAAGTACCGGGCGGCCAGAAGCAGGAAGAACTTCAACAACCAGTACGGACTGCCTCTTACGGTTCTTTCCTTTGACGGGACGGAAGAAGCGGCAGTGATAGAGATGGGAATGGAGCACAGAGGTGAAATTCACCGGCTGGCGGATATAGTGCGGCCGGACGTGGCGGTAATTACCAACATAGGAATTTCACACATGGAAAATCTGGGAAGCAGGGAAGGCATCAGGGATGCAAAGCTTGAAATCACGGACTTTTTCACGGAGGAAAACACTCTCGTCATAGACGGCTGTGACGACATGCTTAAAGACCTGAAACCGGACTCGTACAGGATAATGAAGGTGGGTCGATGTCCGGGCGCTTTGATATCGGTAGATGAGGTGACGGACAGAGGCGCCCTTGGAATTTCCGTCCGGCTTACAGCTTTTGGCGAGCCCATAGACGTCAGCCTGAAAATTCCCGGAGCCCACAACGCAGGGAACCTGGCCCTGGCTCTCGCGGCGTGCAGCCTTATGGGAGTGGACGTGAAGGAAGCCGCAAGAGCTATGGAAAAGGCCGAGCTTACGGGAAACAGACTGAAGGTTTCTGAAGCCGGAGGCATGACCATAATAGACGATTCCTACAACGCCGCTCCTGCGTCCATGGAGTCTGCCATAAAGACCCTTATGGCAACGGAAGGAAAGAGGCACGTTGCAGTCTTTGCGGGAATGGCAGAGCTTGGAGAAGACTCAAAAGCCCTTCACGAGAAGATAGGAGAGGCTGCCGCGGAGGCGGGAGTCGACCTTCTCATAACGGCAGGAGAAAACGCGGCGGATATAAAGACGGGAGCCGAAAGGAGAGGCCTCAGGGAGACTGCCCATTTTGATAAAAGAGAGGAAATATATCCCGAGATAGAAAGGCTCTTCAAGCCGGGAGACGTAATCCTCATCAAAGGCTCCAGAGTCATGGAAATGGAAAGACTTGCGGAAAAGATCCATCAGGTGATGGAATAAAATATATGGAAAGAAAAGGTTTGGCCAAATGAATATGCTTATGATTATCATGTTTGCGCTGGCGGGCTTCATAGCGTCGGCCCTGTTTACGGGAATAGAGATTCCGATGCTGAAAAAGCACCAGTTCAGACAGTTCATCAGGGAAGAGGGACCAAAGTCCCACCTGAAAAAGGAAGGCACCCCGACCATGGGAGGAATAGCCATAGTCCTGGCCCTCGCAGTGGTGACGGCTGCGGCGTCGGTGATGACGAAGACGTGGTCCGAATATCTGGTAATGCTGGCAGTGACGGTGCTCTTTGCCGCCATAGGATTTCTCGACGACTACATAAAGGTTGCGAAGAAACACAACCTGGGCCTTCGGGCCTGGCAGAAGCTGGTGCTTCAGATTCTGTTCGCGGCAGGCCTCGCTCTCTACATGGCAAACTTCTCGGGAGAAGGTACGGGAGTGTGGATTCCTTTTCTAGACAAGGTGATAGACTTCGGCTGGCTGTACGTTCCCTTCATCGCCTTCGTGGTGGTGGCCATGGCAAACAGCGTAAATCTGACCGACGGCCTCGACGGATTGTCATCGGGAGTCACCTTCATAGTGGCAATGTTCTTTGCCATAGCGGGACAGCAGGCAGGTCAGGGAGAGGCTGCCATATTCAGCGCCATTCTCGCAGGAGCGTGCCTGGGATTTCTAATGTACAACAGGTTCCCGGCGAAGCTCTTCATGGGAGATACGGGGTCCATGGCTTTAGGCGGCGCTCTGGCGTCGGCGGCCATAATGATGAAGCTGGAATTTCTGCTGGTGATAGCAGGTTTTGTATACGTGGCTGAATCCCTTTCCGTCATAATCCAGGTGGCATCGGTCAAACTGAGAGGCAAAAGGGTATTCAGAATGTCCCCTATACACCACCACTTTGAAATGGGAGGAATGAAGGAAACCAGGGTCGTAGTCATGTTCTGGTGCGCATCGCTGGTGTTCTGCCTCATAGCATACGCCGTCTTCAGAATTTAAGAGGTGAAGAAGATGAACGCTAATCTTGACAATATAAAAAACAAAAAAATTCTCGTAGTAGGTCTCGGCCGGTCGGGAATAGCCGCTGCTCAGGCCATGTTAAGGCTGGGCGCCGAGGTGAGCATTCAGGATTCCAAGAAGGAGGACTCCGTAGACAGGGCTCTCGTTTCCTACTTCAGGACAAAGGGAGCAGCCTGCTACTTCGACGACGTTCCAAAGGACATGGGCGCCTTCGATATGGTAATACTGAGCCCGGGAGTAAATCCGGAGCTTCCATTCATACAGGAAGCCATGGCAAAGGGTGCCGAGATAACAGGCGAGCTTGAAATCGCATACCGCATAGGAAGAGGAAACTTCGTAGCCATAACAGGCACCAACGGAAAGACAACGACTACGACGCTGACAGGAGAGATATTCGCCGCCTCCGGAAGGAAAACCCACGTGGTTGGAAACATCGGAACAGCGGTTATTTCGGAATCCCTGGATGCGGACGAAGACGACTGGCTGGTAACGGAGACCAGCAGCTTTCAGCTGGAGACGACCAGGTACTTCAAGCCACGGCTTTCCGCAATACTTAACATAACGCCGGATCATCTGAACAGGCATCACACCATGAAAGCCTACGCGGCGGCAAAGGGGAAGATCTTCGCCAATCAGAGTGAAGACGGTTTTCTTATAGTGAACAGGGAAGACAGGCTCTGCATGGATCTTGCAAAGACGGCAAAGGCGAAAGTGGTTCCTTTCAGCTCGGAAAGAGTCCTTCCTTTCGGAGCCTTTGTGAGAGACGGAGAGCTTTTGATAAAGGACGAAGACGGAGAGCATGGGATATGCCGCCAGGACGAGCTTAAGATAATAGGAAAGCACAACGTGGAAAATGTCCTTGCAGCTTCGGCTCTGGCGTATTTTGCAGGGATAGATGCAGAGGTGATTTCGGAGACAGTGAAGAATTTCAGCGGAGTTTCCCACAGGCTGGAATTCTGCGCGGAAATCGACGGAGTCAGATATTACAACGACTCCAAGGGCACCAACACCGACGCTACCACTATAGCCCTTAACGCCATAGGAAAGAACATAATCCTCATAGCCGGAGGTGATGCAAAAGGTCAGAGCTTTGACGGCCTTGCAGAGGAGTTTAAGGGAAGGGTGAAGGCCCTCGTCCTGCTGGGAAGGGACGGACACCTGATAAGAGAAGCTGCCGAAAAGACGGGATTTACCGATATATACAGCTGTAAGAATATGGACGAGTGCGTTTTAAAGGCTCACCAGCTTTCCACGCCGGGAGATACGGTTCTGCTGTCTCCTGCCTGCGCCAGCTGGGATATGTACGATAACTTCGAGCAGCGGGGAGATCACTTTAAAGACTGCGTCAGAAGACTGGAAGAATAATGGTAAAAGCTATAAGAAACTTTTTAAAAAAAGGAACGGGAGGAGGACACTGCGACTTTCCGCTGACCATAATGGTTACCGTGCTGGTAATCTTCGGAGTGGTCATGATTTTCAGCGCCAGCTACTATTACTCCATAAACGTATACGGGACGCCGTACCAGTATCTGAAGGATCAGATATTCAACGCAGGTCTGGGGTTTGTGCTCATGTGGCTCGCTTCAAAAATCGACTACAGGCTGTTCAGGCGACTGGCCTTCCCCATCCTCATAATTTCCATACTGCTTCTGGTGCTGATTTTTACACCTTTAGGCGAGGAGCGAAACGGAGCGACCAGATGGCTTAACTTCGGAATAAGCGTAATGCCGGGAGAGCTTGCAAAGCCTGCAATCATCGTGTTCGCATCGGCATATTTTGCCACGAACATGAAGAGGGCGTCCACCATAAAGGGAATGCTTCCGGTGATATTTGCGGCAGGACTCATGTTTCTGCTCATATACCTTCAGCCAAACCTTTCCACAGCGCTGACGGTAGTTATAATTGCAGCCGGAATAATATTTCTTTCCGGTATGCCGTGGAAGGTGGTAATCGGGGCCGTAGTTCTGGGAGCAGTGGGGGTGCTTGCCATAATAATAGGGGGAGGAAGCTATCAGCTTCAGCGTCTCACCAGCTTTCTGGATCCCTTCAGCGAGGCTCAGGGAGACGGCTTTCAGGTAGTTCAGTCCCTGCTGGCTCTGGGAACGGGAGGATTTACGGGCCTGGGCCTTGGCAAAAGCGTGCAGAAGAACCTGTACCTTCCTGAGGCGCAGACCGACTTCATACTTTCCGTAATAGGAGAGGAGCTGGGATTCCTGGGGGTTCTGTTCCTTCTCGTGCTGTTCGTTCTCCTGGTGTGGAGAACCATATATATAGGGATAAATGCAAAGGACAGATTCGGCATGCTGGTGTGCGGCGGAGTAGCGGTCATGACGGGAATTCAGGTCATATTCAACGTGGCTGTAGTCACGTCGTCCATGCCGCCTACGGGAGTTGCAATGCCGTTTATAAGCTACGGAGGAAACGCCCTGTGGATATTCATGGGGCTTTACGGAATAGTGCTTAACATATCCAGGACGGCGGGCCTTTCTGCTGCGGGAGAAAGGCTGCCTGCAAGAGAGGACAGGAAAAATAGGAAAACAGCCGGAGGTCATGTTTAGATGAGAGCCATACTTACAGGCGGAGGAACAGGCGGCCACATATATCCCGCCCTTGCCATAGCGGATAAGATCAAGGAAATGGAGCCTGATTCGGAAATTCTATATATCGGTAACGAGGTTGGAATCGAAAAGGATATAGTTCCTGCCGCAGGATACGATTTTAAAATGGTTCCGGCCCGGTGGCTGGAGCGCAGGAAGAACAAACTGGACTACTTCTGCCAGCTGGGTCTTACCGGCGCTGTCACCTGCGGAGGAACGGCGAAGGCTCTTGCCATTATGAAGAAGTTTAAACCGGAAGCGGTTATCGGAACGGGAGGATTCGTCTGTGTTCCCGTCATGCTTGCCGGTAAGCTTTACGGCGCAAAGACCTTCATCCACGAGCAGAACGCCTTTCCCGGAGCTGCCAACAGGCTTCTGTCAAAGTACGTTGACAGGATATTCTTGGGATTCAGGGAAGCGGGAGAGTATTTCGGCTGTCCGGACAAAATAGTAAACACCGGAAATCCCGTAAGAAAGGATTTCCTCGAAATAACGAAGGAAGAAGCTAGAAAGACTCTCGGCATACCGGAGGACAGCTTTACGGTATTCTCCTTCGGAGGGAGCATGGGCTCCGAAACCATAAACGAAATAGCCGTGAACCTCATAAGGGAAATAAACGGGGCGGACGGCTGGCACTTAATCGCAGGTACTGGCTCAGCTCACTACGACGAGATAATAAAAGAGCTGAAGGATTCGGGAATCGAGCCCGGCGAAAACATAGACATAAGGGCCTACATAAAGGACATGCACGTCTGCATGAATGCGGCAGACGTAGTCATAAGCAGAGCGGGCGCCCTTTCGGTGGCGGAGGTCACCGTTTGCGGCAAGGCGGCAGTCTTTGTCCCGTTCCCTCAGGCCACGGGAAATCACCAGTATTTCAACGCCAAAGCGGTAGCAGACGCGGGAGGAGCGATTCTGGCCGGGGAAAAGGATCTGGATGCCGGTGATGTCGCAAAGAAAATAATAGCTCTCAAGGACGACAGGGAGGAGCTTGCCGCCATGAGCATGGCCAGCCTTTCGTGCAGTCCGGCCGGAGCCACCGACAGGATTTTCAGCGAAATCAGAAAGACATTATCAGAATAAGGAAACGGGAAGACCATGGAAAGAGGTTATGAGGATATAGAATTCAAGGATGTTGACAGAGTCAGGAAGAAGAGGATGCTGGTGACGCCGGCGCC
>CASFAX010000019.1 GCA_949292945.1 uncultured Bacillota bacterium
TCAAAGGGATTGTACAAATCCAAAGACAAAGGCTGAAAAGCAGGAAAATGATTGAGAAGTTGTTATAAAAGAGAAAAGGAGAATAATTTATGACAATGGTAAAAAATCAGGCCGTACTTGACTGGGTAAGCGATATGGCCGCTATGACAAAGCCTGATAAGGTGGTATGGGTAGACGGTTCAAAGGAGCAGCTTGACGAGATTAAGAAAATCGCTTTTGAAACCGGCGAGATGATAGAGCTTAACCAGGAAAAGCTTCCGGGATGCCTCTACTACAGGACAAACCCGAAGGACGTTGCCAGAGACGAGAAGAGAACGGTAATCTGTACCAAGCGTAAAGAAGACGCAGGTCCGACCAATAACTGGGTGGAATCCTCCGAGATGTACGCCCGCATGGAAAAACTCTTTGACGGGTCCATGAAGGGAAGAACCATGTACGCCATTCCGTTTTCCATGGGAGTGCCGGGAACAGAGTTTGCGAAGATAGGTATCGAGCTTACCGACTCCATATACGTTGTGCTCAGCATGGCGATTATGACAAGGGTAAACGAAAAGGTAATCGAGGAGCTCAATAACGGCGTTGAATTTACAAAGTGCCTTCACTCTAAAGCTCAGATAAACGAGCAGGAAAAATATATAGCCCACTTCCCTGAGGATAACACCATCTGGTCCATAAACTCCGCATACGGCGGAAACGTTCTCCTGGGAAAGAAGTGCCTGGCTCTGAGAATAGGTTCATACCTGGGAAAAAACGAAGGCTGGATGGCAGAGCACATGCTCATCCTTAAGATAGAAAGACCTGACGGAAGCGCAAGATACGTGTGCGGCGCATTTCCGAGCGCGTGCGGAAAGACCAACCTTGCAATGCTTAATCCGCCGGAATACTTCAAGGAAAAGGGATATAAGATTTCCACCGTTGGAGACGACATTTCATGGCTGAGAATAGGAAAGGACGGCAGACTTTACGCCGTAAACCCTGAAAACGGATTCTTCGGAGTTGCTCCGGGAACCAGCATGAAGTCAAATCCTAACGCAATGCTGACCATTCAAAAGGACACCATATTCACCAACGTTGCAAGAAACCTGGACGATAACACCGTATGGTGGGAGAAGATGGGCGTAGATGCTCCTGAAAACGGCGAGGACTGGCAGGGAAGACCGTGGAACGGCAAAACGTCAAAGGAAAAGGGCGCTCATCCTAACTCCAGGTTTACGGCTCCTGCGGCCAACTGTCCTACCATCGCAGACGAATTTTTCACCGGCGAGGGAGTTCCTATTTCCGCAATAATCTTCGGAGGCCGCCGTGCAAAGGCTGAGCCGCTGGTTCACCAGGCAAGAGACTGGAACCACGGCGTATTTATCGGCTCTGCCATGGCGTCTGAAACCACTGCGGCAGCCAACGGTCAGGTAGGCGTCGTAAGACACGACCCTATGGCAATGCTTCCGTTCTGCGGATACAACATGAACGACTACTTCCAGCACTGGATAGACATGGGAAAGAAGATGACCAATCCTCCTCAGATTTTCCACGTCAACTGGTTCAGAACCGATGAAAACGACGAGTTCATGTGGCCGGGATTCGGCGATAACCTGAGAGTTCTCCTCTGGATGCTGGATCGCTGCGACGGAAAGGCTGAAGCTGTGGAGACTCCTCTGGGATACGAGCCGAGACCTTGCGACATTCACACGGAAGGTCTTGACATCGACGAGGCGACTCTTGAGAAGCTCCTGTCCGTAGACAAGGAAATCTGGAAGGAAGAGATAAAGGGCATCGAGGAATTCTACGAGAAGTTCGACCATCTGCCGAAGGAGATAGTGGAAAACTTCGAGATACTTAAGGAAAAGATCGCAAAATAGCCTGTGACAACTTAAGATATACCAACTCATACAGGAGGGCGTCCCTTATCGGGGCGCTCTCTTATGTGTAGCATGAAAAAAATTTTGTGAAGATTTAGTGAAAATGGTTTATTGAGGAGAATAGTGGGTTATAATTATCTGATTGTATCAGTAAACAGCAGAGGGCACCCTTTGTGCCAGAGGAGATGATAATTTAGATGAAAGAAGTTAAAACACCGAAGAAACCGCTGCTTCTTTACTATCTGGGAGTGCTCATAGTTCTCATGCTCTTTAACGCGCTTCTTGCACCTATGCTTTCGTCATCCAAAATCGAAGATGTGGATTACGGAAAATTCATGACCTACATAGAGCAGAAGAAGATAGATAAGGTAGAGGTAGAGGATAATCAGATTCTCTTCACCGTAAAGGATAAGGATACCGTGTACAGAACGGGCGTCATGAACGATCCGAACCTTACGGAAAGACTTTACGATGCGGGAGCCACTTTTGACAAGGAAATACAGCAGACCATGTCGCCTCTTACCAGCATGCTCATATACTTCGTTCTGCCTATGGTGATCTTCATATTCATAGGCCAGCGGCTTAATAAAAAGCTGATGGAGCAGGCAGGGGGAAAAGGGTCCCTGATGTTCGGCATGGGAAAAAGCAATGCCAAGATATACGTTCAGTCCACCGACGGAATCAGATTTGACGACGTAGCGGGAGAAGACGAGGCTAAGGAAAGCCTGGCGGAAATAGTGGATTACCTTCATAACCCGTCAAAATATACGGACGTAGGAGCTTCAATGCCAAAAGGAGTTCTGCTCGTCGGCCCTCCGGGAACGGGAAAGACCATGCTTGCAAAGGCGGTAGCCGGAGAATCGGGAGTACCGTTTTTCTCCATATCCGGTTCCGAGTTTGTGGAGATGTTCGTCGGAATGGGAGCTTCTAAAGTTAGAGACCTGTTTAAGCAGGCAAAGGAAAAGGCTCCTTGTATCGTGTTTATCGACGAAATAGATACCATAGGCAAAAAGCGTGACGGACAGCTGGGGGGAAACGACGAAAGGGAGCAGACCCTGAACCAGCTTCTCACCGAGATGGACGGCTTTGAGGAAAACAACGGGGTAATAATCCTTGCAGCGACAAACAGACCGGAATCCCTGGACCCTGCTCTCACCAGACCGGGAAGGTTTGACAGAAGGGTTCCCGTGGAGCTTCCTGACCTTAAGGGAAGGGAAGAGATACTTAAGGTACACGCTAAGAAGATAAAGACAGCACATGACGTCGACTTTGCCGTAATAGCCAGAATGGCCGCAGGAACTTCCGGAGCTGAGCTTGCCAACATCATAAACGAAGCTGCTTTAAGAGCCGTAAGGCAGGGAAGAAAGGAAGTGAACCAGTCAGACCTTGAGGAGAGCATCGAAGTTGTAATCGCAGGCTACCAGAAGAAGAACGCCATCATGACAGATGAGGAGAAGAAGATAGTATCCTATCACGAAGTAGGCCATGCCCTGGTTGCAGCAAAGCAGACCGAGTCTGCGCCGGTGCAGAAGATAACCATAATACCGAGAACGTCGGGAGCTTTGGGCTACACAATGCAGGTGGAGCAGACCGACAAGGTTCTCATGAACAAGGAGGAGCTGGAGAACAAAATCGCTACCCTGACGGGAGGAAGAGCTGCGGAGGAGATTGTCTTCGGACAGGTAACCACCGGAGCTTCCAACGACATAGAGCAGGCCACGAAGATAGCGAGAGCCATGATAACCAGATACGGCATGAGCGAGGACTTCGACATGGTCGCAATGGAGACGGTGACGAACCAGTATCTGGGCGGCGATACGTCACTTGCCTGCTCGGCGGATACCCAGAAGGAGATAGACAGGCAGGTAGTAGAAATCGTAAAGAAGCAGCATGAGAAAGCAAAATCCATTTTGGCAGAAAACAGGGAAAAGATGGACGAGCTGGCCAGGTTCCTTTATGAGAAGGAGACCATTACAGGCGAGGAATTCATGGAAATTCTGAACAGGTGATATCCTTTAAATTTCATGCATACTGACGAAAAAGACTGAATCTTAAAGGAGGTATTGACAATACCTCCTTTTGTGTTACGATGTATGTCAGCGATATGGCTCTGCAGCGGGAAATGCCTGCCGCAGAGCTGATTCTTTGGTATGTATAAGAGGTTTAGAAATGGAAATTGCAATTATCGGCGCCGGTAAACTTGGCATTAAGGTTACTGAGTCCCTTCTCAGCGGAAATTACTCCATAACTCTTGTGGATAAGGACGAGGACATTCTGAACAAGGTGGGGAATCAGCTTGACGTAATGCCTCTCAATATCGACGCCAGGGATGTAAACGCGCTGAAGCGCATGGGGATAAAGGATTTTGACTATCTCCTGGCAGTGACCGGAGACGATCAGACCAACATGGTCGTTGCTTCTTTTGCAAAGAAACTGGGATGCAAGAAGGTAATCGCCAGGGTCAGAGAGCCGGAGTACATGAAGCACTTCGAGTTCATAAAGGAAACCTTCAACATCGATTACGTCGTAAATCCTGACCTTTCCATAACTACGGAAATATACAAGTACCTGGTGGAGAAGTACACCCTCAGCAACGGAATCTTCACCAGCGGAAGCATAGGCATAATAGAGTTCAAGGCGGCAAGGATAAGAAATCTGGAAGGGAAATCCATTCCGGACGTCAAGGCTCTCCTTCCCGATATGCTCATAGCGGCAATATCCAGAAACGGAAGAGTCATCATTCCTCACGGGGGCGATGTCATCCAGTACGGAGACTCTCTCTACGTCGTAGGAGAAAAGGAAAAGATAAGGGAGCTTAATAAGAAGGTTCACGTAAGAGGAAAGTACACCGACATCCAGAAGGTGATGATCATAGGCGGAGGAAAGACGGGATACTACCTGGCCGACAAGCTGGCTGAATTCGGCATCGCCGTAAAGCTGGTGGAAAAGGACAAGGCCCGCTGCCGCTATCTGTCCACCCACATGCCTGACGTAATGGTTCTTCACGGCGACGGTACCGACGTGGACATGCTGGAGGAGGAAAACTTCGGGGAAATGGACGCCTTTGTCACGGCTACAGGATACGACGAGGAAAACCTTCTTCTCGCCCTTACGGCAAAGAACCGTGGCATAGAGGACGTAATCTCAAAAGTCAGCAGAGAGAGCTACTCAGACCTCATAGAGAGAATGGGAATCGACATGGTTTTAAATCCTCTCGACATAACGGCGGGAAACATCTTCGGATACATAAAGGAGTCCAAGGTGGTGGTTTCCTCCGTCATCATTCAGGGCCAGGCCGAGGTAATCGAGGTTATCGCAAACGGCGATATGAGCATGATAGACATACCTCTATCAAAGCTGGAGCTGCCTAAGGGAATGATAGTTGCGGCTATTCACAGAGGCAGGGAGGTTATAATCCCTGACGGAGAGACGAGGATACAGTTAAACGACAGAATAATGATATTCAGCCTCCTTCGCGAGATCAGCGATCTGGAGAAGCTTTTGAAGAATAAGAGATAGGGAGCAGTAATGACAGTCAATTTTGGCAGCGTCGTGCGGGTTATCGGGGTGCTTTTTATAGTGCTCGGAATCTGCATGATGCCTTCTTTGGCAGTTGCAATTATATATAAGGAGTCAACATCGGTTGTAAGTTTTGCTGTAACGGCGGTTCCGTGCGTGCTTGCCGGGCTTTTGATTACGAAAAAACTTAAACCTGAGAAGATTAAAATGAAAGCCAGGGACGGTTACCTTTTCGTAACACTCGCCTGGCTTCTGGCGTCTGTAATCGGAGGAGTGCCTCTCGTCATATCTGGATACATTCCGAATCCGGCGGACGCTTTCTTTGAGATGTGTTCGGGATTCTCTACGACGGGATCCACCATACTCACGGACGTGGAAGCTCTGTCCAGATCCATGCTTTTCTGGAGATCCTTTACCCACTGGCTGGGCGGCATGGGAATCATAGTGTTTGCCGCAGCCCTTCTTCCTTCCATCGGAGTCAGCGGACAGATGATAGCAAGCGCCGAAACGCCGGGGCCTACCTTCGACAAGCTTTCGGCAAAGTATTCGGATACGGCAAAATCCCTCTACATTCTGTACTTCGGAATCACCCTGGTTCAGACCGTCCTTCTCATGTTCGGCGGCGTGTCCCTTTATGATTCGCTGGTTCACACCTTCGGAACGGTGGGAACGGGAGGATTCTCCATATACAACGACAGCATCGGACACTATAACAGCGCATACGTGGAGTGGGTGATAACCATATTCATGCTCCTCTGCGGAATAAACTTCAACCTGTACTTCCGCATACCGAGAGGAGGCCTCAAGAGCTTCTTTGCCGACGAAGAGCTCAGGTTCTACCTGCTCATGGTATTCGGTTCCGTAGCGCTAATCACCATATGCCTCATGACTCAGGGGGGATACGACAATCTTTCCGAAGGCGTAAGGGATTCGGCGTTCCACGTGGCATCTGTGGTAACGACTACGGGATATGCCACCATGGACTACGATACCATGTGGCCGACTTTTGCAAAGATGATTCTGCTCATCCTGACCATAACGGGAGCCTGCTCGTCGTCTACGGGAGGCGGCGTTAAGATGGTAAGAGTAGTCGTCGCCTTAAAGTTTGCAAAGCGTGGTTTTTCCAGAAAGCTTCACCCAAACAGGGTTGCAGACATAACTCTGAACGGACGGGGAGTGGAACAGACCGTTGTAACCAACATCATAAACTTCATCCTGTTCTACATCCTCATAGTGCTGGCTGGAACCTTCATCGTCGCTCTCAACGGCTTCGATCTGGTGACTACCCTCAGCGCGGTTCTCACGTGTCTGGGAAACGTAGGGCCGGGATTCAACCTGGTAGGGCCGGTGCTGAACTTCAGCATATTTTCGGATTTTTCAAAGGTAGTGCTTGGGCTTCTGATGATAGCGGGAAGGCTGGAACTTTTCACCTTCTTCATACTGTTCTCGCCTAAGTACTGGAATTCAAACAGAGTATAGGAGGGGGCAGAAAAATGACATTCAATCTAAGACTGATGGCAAAGACTGTTTCCCTGGTAATAGCTCTGGAAGGGCTGGCAATGCTGCCGTCCATAATCTGCGCTGCAGTCTTTGGCGAAACAAGGGTCCTCATAACCTTTGCGATAGTCTCCGTATTCTGCGTTGCAGCGGGAGCGTGGCTCTACAGCAACATGAGGAAGTACACTATAAAGATAAAGACAAGGGAAGGGTATTTCGTAGTCCTCCTGTGCTGGGCTACCGTAATCCTCGTAGGGTTCATGCCTTACTACTTTTCCGGATGCGGCTACAGCGCCGTAAACTGCCTCTTCGAGTCGGTGGCGTCCTGGACTACCAGCAGCGCCTGGGTTCTGGACACATCCGCCATGCCGGCGTCTCTCCTTCTCTGGAAGGCGGTATCCAATTTCCTGGGAGGAATAGGAATAGTGGTTCTCGCCGTATCGGTTCTTCCCGTTCTCGGCGTTCAGGGTCAGAAGATGGCCAGTGCGGAAGTTACGGGACCGGAACTTGAAAAACTCACCGCCAGAATGAGCGACACGACGAGGGTGTTCTGCGGCATATACGTATGCCTTGCAGCAGTGGAATTTCTGCTTCTGGTCGTAGGGCGCATACCTGTGTTCAGCGCCATCATAAATACCATGTCTACGGTCAGCACCGCAGGAATAATAGACTATCAGAACAGCGTATCGGGAGAATACTCCATATACATTAAGGGTGTCCTCATGGTGTTCTCTATCCTGGGCTCCATGAACTGCGTGATGTTCGTTCTCATGGCAAGGAGAAGGTTCAGAGAGGTGGCAAGGAACATAGAGCTGAGATTTTTCCTTGCGGTAATACTGGTAGCCGGAATTCTGTGCGGAATCGTCCTCACCTTCTCGGGAACCTACGATAATCCGGCAGACGCCTTTGTCAACGCCTTCGAAGAAGTCGTATCCTTCGGTTCCACTTCGGGATTTACAGTGGACACCGACATAAACGCATGGCCTTCCGCCTGCCAGCTCATACTTATCGTGATGATGATGATAGGGGGATGCGGAAATTCCACCAGCGGAGGCCTTAAGGCCATACGCGTAATCGTATTTTTAAAGATTGCCAACAGAGGCATGTACAAGAGGATTCATCCGCGTGCCATGAGACCGATAATGATAAGGAACACTCCGGTAAGCGCGGAAAACGCTTCGTCCATTTCCACGTTTATAATGCTGTTCTTCTGCGTATATCTTTTCTCATGTGTCGTTTTTGCCATAGAGAACGTGGACATGCTGACAACCCTTACTGCGCCGCTGGCTCTCTTTACCAATACGGGAACGGGTTTCGGCCTCATATCAAACGGATGCTATGCGGACTTTTCCGCTCCGATGAGACTTTACGGAGCTCTTCTCATGCTGGCAGGACGTCTCGAGATGTATGCCATATTGATAATGTTCTCCAGGTCCTTCTGGAATTCGGACACGGTAAAATAGCCCGGTCAGCGTAATGAGACAAAGTTCTTAAAAAAATACAAAATCCGGCAAACGGGCAAGTTAAATGTTGAAACCACCGCCGAATTATGGTAACATGAATTGGTGTATGGAAAAGTTTATGAAGGCGGCTTTGGATGAAGCCGCAGAGGCAGGGCGCCTTGGTGAAATACCCATAGGCGCTGTTGTTGTCAGAGACGGAAAGATAATCGCTTCGGCACATAATCTTACGGAAACCCTGAAAGATCCCACAGCTCACGCCGAGATACTGGCTCTTAGGAAAGCGGCAGAAGTTCTGGGCGGCTGGCGGCTTTTGGGATGCGACATGTATGTGACCATAGAGCCGTGCTCCATGTGCGCAGGCGCTCTGGTGTGGTCCAGAATCGAGAACCTTTACATAGGAGCCATGGATCCCAAGGCCGGGGCATGCGGGTCGGTTTTCGACATAGTCAGAAGCGACAGACTGAATCATAGAATAGACGTGCATACAGGCATAATGGAAGAAGAATGCCGGACCATAGTCAGGGAATTCTTTGCCGGACTGCGAGAAAAGAAGAAACTTAATCGGAGGAAAGAAGTTAATGAAGAGGGTTAGAAATATCGCCTGCATTGCGGGAATGATTGCGATCATGATGACATCTACCGTGTTTGCCGAAGGCGATCTGGAGATTACGGGCTCATATCCTGAGAACGGACAGAAGAACATGTCCATAGAAAACGTTTCCGTAAAAGTCCAGTTCAACAAGGAAGTCGGAAATAAGGAAAACCAGGAAGCCAACAACAAGTGCTTTAAGATAGTGGATGATGAAGGAGAGCAGCTCCCTATAAGGGTTTACTACAATCCTGAAGACGCCAGTGAAGTTCTGGTTCTCGCAGATACTACGGAGATGAACGAAGAGGGAATCACCGTAAAGGATAATTCAGACTACACCCTTCAGATATCCGAGGAATTCGTGGCAGATGACGGTTCAACTCTTGGCGCTGCCGACGATATAACCTTCAGAACTCTGAACCAGTCCAGAAACAACATGGTTTACATGATTATGATGGTCGTAATGTTCGGAGGAATGTTCTTCTTCTCCAGCAGACAGATGAAGAAGCATATGGCTGAGGAAAATGAGGGTAAGGTAAAGGAAGAACCGTTCAACCCTTACAAGGAAGCGAAGAAATCCGGTAAATCCATATCCGAGGTAATAGCCGAACACGAGAAGGAAGTTGCAAAGAAGGCGGCAAAGGAAGCAAGGCATGCGAAGAACCATGCTGAGCAGGAAGTTGAAAAGATAGTCGAAGAGACTAACGGCAACTACAGGGTAAAAGGCCCTCGTCCAATTTCGGCGGGAGGAAGTTCATACATCACCGGAAGAAAGGCCATAGCTGAGGCTAAGAAAGCGGAAGAAGAGCGCTTGGCCAGAAGAAGAGCCGCCGCTAAGAAGAAAAAGAAGAAATAAGTCTTGATTTTAATGGGCGGGCTTTTGTCCGCTCATTTTTAACGAAATCGTGAGGAAAGAAATGGGTGAAATAAGTCTCTATTCCTTCGCAAAGATAAATCTTTCCATAGATGTGGGCTCGCCCATGGAAAACGGCATGCATCCGGTGGACATGGTAATGCAGCAGCTTGCCTTCCACGACGATGTGAAGGTAAGCTACTCCGAGGATGGAAGCCTTGACAGAGGCCGATTCAGAATTTCCGTTTCCACTAACAGGCCGTACCTTCCTGTGGACAGCAGAAACCTTGCGTACAAGGCTGCGGAGCTCATGGCGGAAAGATTTGGAAAGGATGTTCCCGGAGGGAACATCCATATAGATATACATAAGAGAATTCCCGTTGCGGCGGGACTTGCAGGTGGCAGCGGCAACGCCGCTGCGGTGCTTCACGGACTCAACGTTCTGTGGGGAGGACGCCGCAGGTGGTTAGTCAGTTTAAGTGAGCTGCTGGCTGCCGGCGCGGAGCTGGGCTCCGACGTGCCCTTCTGCGCAGCAGGGCAGGCCCGCGGGTGCCGCGGGCTGCCGGCAGCCCTGAGAAGGGATCCGGCAGGAGGATGCTGCGCCCGTGCCACAGGCACGGGCACCGACCTTGAAATCATCAGGCCGCTCAGAAGCTGGGTAGTTATAGCAAAGCCGAGAACGGGGGTATCGACAGCTGAAGTGTATAAGGGAATCGACAGCTGTGAGATAAAAGAAAGACCGGATAACGACGTGCTGTGCAGGGCCCTTGAAGACGGGGACGCGGGTCTTGCCGCAGGACAGATGATAAACGTGCTGGAAAACTACACCCTTAAAGCTTATCCGGAAGTAGCTGAACTGAAAGAGAAGATGGCTGAGTGCGAGTCCGGCAGATATGCCCGCAGAATTCTCATGAGCGGCAGCGGCCCGACGGTGTTTGCACTCTTTGATACGAAGGAGCAGGCGAAGGACAGCTGCATGGATATGAGAAAGTCGGGATACGAAACCTACTGGACGAAGACGACGATATAGAAAAACTGAGGAGAGAATTTATGCTGAATTTTGATTTACAGAATCACAGACCGCTCAGGGAAATCGTTTACGAGGAGCTGAAGAGGCAGATTCTGAGAGGAAGGATCACACCGGGAACCAGGATGATGGAAGTGGAGCTTGCCGAAGAGATGGGAGTAAGCAGGACTCCTGTGAGAGAGGCCATCAGAAAGCTGGAAAAGGAAGGTCTGGTAACCATAGAGCCGAGAAAGGGAGCATACGCTTCCGAAATCTCCGTAAAGGATATGGTGGACGTGCTGGAGGTCAGAGAAGATCTTGAAGGCTTTGCGGCTTCCCTTGCGGCAGGAAAGATAACGGCTGACGAAGTCGCCGAGCTTAAGGAGATAACTGAAAGCTACAGCGATGCCGTTAAGAACAACGATACGGAGAAGATGATTACCTTTGACGAGAAATTCCATAAGAGAATCGTCGCATCCAGCGGAAACAAGACCCTCATTCAGCTCTCGGAGACTGTTCAGGAGCTCGCGTTAAGGTTCAGATACCTTTATTACGATGATTTCTCCCGGTATGTGAATATGCCGGTGGAACATAAGGAAATTCTGGACGCTCTCACCAGCGGAGACGGCGATATGGCGCGCCAGGCCGCCGACGACCACGTGAGAAAGCTTAAGGAATTTGTCATCAAAGAGGGGGACAGGGCTTTCAGGTAAAACCGGTTCAATTAAAAAAGGAGGTCGGAAAAGTTGTCAGAAGCTGTATCTGAGGAAGTAAAAATAAACGGAATAACCGACGGTGTCATATGGAAGGAGCTGCTGAAGTTCTCTGCTCCGCTCCTCATCGGAAACCTCTTTCAGCAGCTTTACAACACGGTGGACAGCATCGTGGTCGGAAACTTTGTGGGAAGCGATGCACTGGCAGCGGTAGGTTCCAGCGTGGTTATAATAAACATGCTCATCGGTCTTTTCATGGGAATATCGGCCGGTGCAGGCGTTTTGGTCTCCCAGTACTACGGAGCCAGAGATGTCCGGGGACTTCAGGGAACAATGCACACGGGCCTTGCGTCCATGTTCGTATGCGGAATCGTAATCACGGTTCTTGGAATTATATTCTCACCATTTATAGTAAGGGCCATAGGAACGCCTCCAGAGGTGGAAAGCCTTTCGGTTCTCTACCTGAGAATATTCTTTCTCGGAAGCGTGCCTCTGGTAATATACAACATGGGAGCGGGACTGCTTCGTGCCGTAGGCGACTCAAAGCGGCCTCTCTATTTTCTGGTAGTCGCATGCGTCACCAACATAATCCTCGACCTGGTCTTCGTGCTCGTATTCGACCTGGGCGTTGCGGGAGTTGCCATAGCCACAGGCGTAGCTCAGGCGGTATCTGCGGTTTTGGAGATATACGTTCTGATGCACGACGACGACATATACAGAATCAGCCTTCGGAAGATGAAAATCCAGAAGAACTACCTGCTTTCCATAATAAGGATAGGCCTGCCGTCCGGAATACAGCAGTCGGTTATATCGTTTTCCAACATAATCGTTCAGAGCAAGATAAACATATTCGGAGCAGCAGCCATGGCCGGATACAGCGCATATAACAAGGTGGACAGCTTCATCATGCTGCCTTTCATGAGCATAGGCCTTGCCAGCACCACCTTCGTAGGCCAGAACATCGGCGCAAAGAAGTGGGACAGAGTAAAGAAATCAGCTAACACCAGCATAGCGATATCTGCATCTGTCACCGTAGTGCTATCGGCTCTCGTATTCATATTCGGCACAAACCTCATAGGCCTGTTCACATCGGAGCCTGACGTAATAGAATACGGCCACCTGATGCTCCTTTGGATGGCGCCTTTCTACGTGCTCTGCTGCTTCACCAATATATGCAGCGGAATTATCAGGGGCGCCGGAGAAGCCACGATTCCGATGTTCATCATGGTCGGAAACTACTGCGTGGTCAGAATCATATGGCTTACCGTCATGACAAAACTGTTCCACAACATAGATATAGTCTTTGCGGGATACCCTGTAACCTGGCTCACCGCAGCCGTCATAATGGCCATCTACTACAAGAAAGGGGACTGGCTCAGGAGATATACCCGTGAGGAAAGGCTCTCCGATTAGGCAAAACGTGCACCGGGCAAAATATGCATCAGCAAAAACGTGCAAACCTGTTACTTAAAGCGCAGCTTAACCGCTGCGTTTTTTGATGCCTGCATTTAGTACCTTAACTTAGTATCCATTTTGGCACCTGCTGACATCTGCAACCGCCGGTTGCGCGATTGAAAGGGGAAAGTGGTGGTTTTCTTGGACAGGGTGTGGTAAAATGAGGACAGAAAAAACAGAATATTGCTTAAAAAATCAAAGAAACCTCAAAGATACGAGCAGTGAACTTAAGCGGTAAAAGGGGAGGAGAAGTGAAATGGATGCCATAGCTTTTTCGGAAAGGATACTGGCGTTGAGGAAAGCAAGAGGCATTTCTCAGGAGGAGCTTGCAGCGAGCATAGGCGTGTCGAGGCAGGCTATTTCAAAATGGGAAGGAGCACAGAGCGTACCGGATGTTGACAGGATAGTGCAGATGAGCGAATACTTCGGAGTAACTATCGATTACCTGCTCAAGGGGACGGTATCTGTCGAAGAGCAGCAGACCCTGAATACAGGCGAGCAGCGCTTCACAGCTATGACAATGTTTTACATAGCCACGGCCGTAAATGTAATAGGTGTTGCAGCTTCACTTGCGAGGTGGTATACGCATTACGACGCATATTCGGTGGGGATAGGAATAATGATTACGGCCGCCGGTACCGGAATATTCCTTGCCGGACATTCGATATTTAAAGAAGGGCGTCAAAAGGCGTTGAAGCTGTTTCTCTTAATCAACATCTGGCCGGTACTGCTGAATCCTTACGGAATGCTGGCAAACTACATCGATGCAGCCGGAGTCTGGGGATACACATATCATCCAGCGCCCATTCCGGCAAACATGGACAAAAAGATTTTCTGGATACCGTACATCTTAATCTGCATTGTGGTGGATGTTGTGGTAATAATGAGGGTAAGAAAATGAAAAAAAGGTTTATGATTTTAGTGACAGCCGCAGTTGCGGCAGCTATGTCGTTTGCCCTGACGGCATGCAGCCAGAACGAAGTGTCAGAAGAGGACGGCGACAGTTTGCCGGAAACTGAAAACGGCATAAATGCGGAAATACGGGAAATGAATATAACGGAGCTCGATCCGCCGTTTTACGACATCAAAGACCGTGACGGGGTAAGTGTAAACGGCGCTTTTCTGTGCTATGCGTCGGAGAACACCGCGGTATTTGCCGAGACCCGATATGATGAAAGCGAATATTCCATACCTAACGACCAGAATAAGTTCTGGTGGACGAGCAGCATTTACGTTATGGACATCGGATCGGGGGAGGCTGTGTCGTATACTGTCAACAGACCTAACGATGTGGACTGCGCCGTTCCTTATAAAGACGGAATTCTCTACGTCGCCGACGTTTTAAACGATGAAGAGACCGACTCCGTATCTTACGACTGGCAGCTTCTGTATAACGACGGAGAAAAAGAGGAAATCGTGGACAGCAACCTTAACTACGGAGGTGGACCGAAGCCGTTTCTGACCCTTTTAAACGGTACGCCTGTATACGTGGTAAGCGGCAGCGACTCGGCCGGAGCCGTCGTGAGTCTGATGAAGCTGACTGAGTCTGGGCCTGAGATTATACAGCTGTTCGGAGAGTACTGGACGTCTGCCGAGAATAACAAAAGCGATGGAAAGCACATAGTCATGCAGCTTTATAATAATAGCAGAGATGACGGAACGGGTATCATCACCGCATACGACGAAAACGGAGTGGTGTTCGAGTATTACAACCAGTGCTTCAGCGCCATCGGAATAAACGGAGATTACGTTCTTGCAACAAATGCTGCTCAGTCAGATACAGAAAAGAACACTGTCACCGCAATTCCTATCGTAAAGAATAAAGAAGAGTTCACCATCGAAACGGAGCATCCTATGTGGCATTATGCAAGAGTTACGGACGGCCTTACCGCCATGTACTCGGACAGCAGCCTGTACATTATGGACATGGAAAACAGATTCGTACAGCCGTGCCAGACGCCTGAAGGATTTGGCGGAGCGAAATATCTGATGCCGATGAGCGATGGAAGGTTTGTCTTCAACGAGGGAAACGGCTACTTCATCATGAACCCGCAGTAGGATGCAGGATAGAATAAATAAGAATTGCCCGGTTTGCCGAAACACTGATGCATAGCGTCGTTTGGCAAACCGGGTTTGCCTTTTTGCACAAGGACAGCGATGCCTGGCAAACCCGGTTCTCGAAAATGTTTTTCTTATGCGCCGCGAAGTGAAAATTCGTCGTTCTCAGAGGTCAGAGCACCCATTTGCCGCGATTACGGCACCAATAAGCGGCATATAATTTACATATATAGAAATAAATAAGACGTTGGTGATATAGAAAGTTAAATATCATAGGTAAAAGTTTGCCAGGGTTAAGAACGTGAACGAGACTCTGGCAAACTTTTTTGCCGGAGGAAGGGGGAAAATGGACATTTTGGCAAACTTTAGCCAGACCGTTAAATACAATCCGGTGCGGGGCGAAAAACGGAAATTACATTATGATGTTTGAAGGATTCCGGCGGTAATGATATAATGAAAAAAGTAAAAACATCAGCGAGGCATTGAAAATGAAAGAGATACTTGATAAAGAAAAGGTTTTGGCGGACCTGAAATACTGGCAGGTTCCGGGCATGGCCGTATCATATGTGAAGATTTCACAGGACAAAGGCGGCGGGTATGAGATGGACAGCTTTGCGGGCGGATACGGAGTGCGGGAGACGGGCGGCGAACCTGTGGATGAAAACACCCGGTTCTGCATAGCCTCCTGCTCCAAGGCGATGACTTCTGCGGTAATCGCCATGCTTGTCACGGAAGGAAAGCTGGATTACGACGTTCCGGTAAGGGAATATCTGACCGGTTTTGCGATGATGGACCCTGAGGCGGACGAAAAGATGACGCTGAGGGATATGCTATGCCACAGAACGGGACTTGCGCCTCACGACGGCACATGGGCGGGAGTCGCCGCACCGGAGGAATACGCGAAGCGGTTCAGATACCTTGCGCCATCGGCTCCGTTCAGGTCAAAAGCCATATACAATAACTGCATATACGGACTGGCAGGCCACATTGTGGAGGTGGTGACGGGACTGTCCCTTGAGGAGGCGTTTCGCAAGTACCTCTTCGGGCCTTTGGGAATGGAAAGCTCCAGCTGCGATACGGAAAAGCTGAGACGTTCGGAAAATCACGCCGAGCCACATCAGGTGAAAGGCGGAAAGCTTACGAGGCTTGAAATATGGAACGTGGATACCGTGGCGGGGGCGGCGTCTGTAAACACTACTGCATCCGATATGATTAAATGGCTTGGATTCCTTGCAGCGGGCGGAAGGACGGCAGACGGCAGACAGCTAATTTCACCTGAAGTCTTTGACGAGATGACGAAAAAGCAGATGGATTATGCAGATTTTGTCGGAGAAGATTTCTATCCCCTTGACGGATACGCCTTCGGATGGCAGGTGGGCCGCTACCGGGGAAAGAAAATACTCAGGCATACGGGAAAGATTGAAGGGTACAGCACGGTGCAGGCTTTCGTGCCCGAAGAAGGCATCGGCGTATTTGTAACGGTGAACCTTCATTCGCCTACCATCTCGGTCATGTTTGCTGCCCTCTATCAGGTGCTGGACGAGCTTATGGGGTGCGGCGGAGAAGTTGCATGGACGGAAAAGTTCCACGGAGATGAGCCGCCAAAGCCTGAAGTTTACGACGACCAGTACATCGACCTCTTCGGAAAGCGCTACCCTGATGCCGTAGAAACGGAATGGGACAAAGTCGGCAGCATGAAAAAGTATGCGGGCAGATACGAAAACCCAGGATACGATCACATCGAAATCAGAGAAGATGGCGGAAAGCTGACCCTTACAAACCGAAATCTTACGTGGGAGATGAAGCCGTACTTCGGCGGACTTTTCAAAGTATGCGGCCTTAAGGAGGATACACTAACATACGAAATGCCTCTTTCCTTCATCGAAAAAAAGGACGGCGATGTGGAAGGGCTGATGATTCCCATGGAGCCGCTGATTTCCGACCTTCTGTTCAGAAAGAAGTGACCGGAGCGCCCTGCACCCTGCATTGGCAGCGGCCATGAAAAGTTAAATAAGTAATGTAATAAAGAAACGCTCTTAAGACCTTTGTATGGCCGTAAGAGCGTTTTATATATCGGATACTGTCGGTTCACCGCTTTTAGTTTAGAGAGGAGAAGATAGCGATGAATGCATGTAACCGTCTGTGAAATTACTGGGCTTCGGTAAGGGTGGTGTTAAGTTCCACAGTCTTACCGTCCCTTATTACGATGACCTTTACTTTGTCGCCCGGCTTATGCTCCATGAGGATGGAACTTAAAGTGGCGCTGCTGTCTATCTGGGTATCGTCTATGTAGTATAACATATCGCCTTTCTCAAAGCCTGCGGCCTTTGCCTCGCTGCCGGTAACATCGGCGATGTATATTCCCGTCAGCTGAAGCCCGTACTTCATGGCAGTCTGAGCGTCGCTGGCATCGATTACGCTTACGCCGAGAGCTGCACGCCCGGTCACGTGACCGTTTTCAATGAGCTCTTTGCCTATTTCCGCGGCGGTGTTGATAGGAATTGCGAAGCCGAGACCTTCAACGTTGGACCCTGAAGATTTTGCCACTACTATACCGATAAGGTTTCCTTCTCCGTCAAAGAGGCCGCCTCCGGAGTTGCCCGGATTGATGGATGCGTCTGTCTGAAGAAGGGACATTGTCTGACCTTCAACGGTAACTTCTCTGTCAAGAGCGCTTATAACACCAGACGTTGCCGTTCCGCCGAGGCTTCCGAGAGGGTTTCCTATAGCTACTGCAAGATCTCCTACGGAAAGCTCATCGCTGTTGCCGTAAGTAGCCGCCGTAAGATTCTTTGCATCTATCTTTATTATGGCAACATCGGTCTTTTCGTCTGCGCCGATTACCTTGGCGTCGTAGGATGTACCGTCCTTGAGAGTTACGGTAATGGAGGATGCTCCGTCTATAACGTGGTTGCACGTCATTATGTATCCGTCCGTGTCGACGATTACGCCGCTTCCCGCGCCTTCGGTAACGTAGTTCTGAAGCCACGAGTCTGTGGCAACGGATTCCGTTTTTATTTCAACTACGGCGTTTTCATTCTGGGCGATTATTTCCTCAACGGACTTTTCGGCTCCCGTAGCCTTTGCAAGGGTGTAGTTGGTTGCGGAAATTTCCTTTGAGCTGCCCATGCCCCCTGAGCCGTTTCCGAAAAGCATCATGCCGCCTACGGTAAGGCCCGATGTGAATATCATGCAGCATATCATTGTGATGATGAAAGCTTTTCTCGTTATGAATACGGGAGGTTTCTTCTCCTTAACCTTCTTCGCCTTCATGTGAGGTAAGTTCTCGTATGTATAGGCTCTCTGCTGTTCCTGACCTCCCGGCTCCTGGCTGAATCCGTAAGGCTGACCTGGCTGGGGGCCGGTCTGCTGTCCCGGATCAAAAGTCCTGGCTTCAGTATATTCAGGTTCCGGCTTTTTGTACTGCTGTTGCTGTTCGCCGCCTGCTTTGGCGTCGGCTCCGGAATTTTCCGAAGGCTCCGGATCTCTCATGATGAAGTTCTGTTCCTGATATCCGTTGTTCCTGTCAAATTCGTTCGTCATTATGAATACCACCTTTCCGGTTAAAATATATTCTGTGCTAACTCGGGAACCATTCCCGGCCCCGATGTTTTCTTACCCTGTCTATGGCTAAATTATAGAAAAGAAATGTGGATTTCTTGTGTCAAAAAGGTCAAGCTTGTGCTAAAATACTATATTAGATGTGAAAAGGAAGGGTGATAAAAATGGGAAAAGCCATTACTGCCATGGATAAATCCGGATCCTTCAGGGTCTGTTTAACTATATCCACCGATGTGGTGGAAAAAGCCAGAGAAATACACCATACCACGCCTCTCGCCACGGCGGCGCTGGGAAGAGTTCTCACCGGAGCCGGGCTCATGGGCCTTCTGATGAAGAACGACAGCGACAGGGTCACAGTCCAGTTTAAAGGCGACGGCCCGGCAAAGCAGATTCTCGCCACCGCCGACGGCTGCGGAAACGTCAAGGGATACATAGCCGTTCCCGACGTGAATCTTCCTCTGAAAGAAGACGGCCACCTGGATGTGGGAGGAGCCCTGGGAATAGGAGACCTTACGGTAATAAGGGATATGGGGCTGAAGGAACCTTACGTTGGAAGGATAGCTTTAGTGTCCGGCGAAATAGCCGACGATTTAACAGCATACTACTATATTTCAGAGCAACAGAATACTTCTGTTGCTTTAGGCGTTAAAATTGCCAGAAATCAGAGCGTTCTGTGCGCAGGAGGAATGATAATTCAGATGCTTCCGGAAGCAAAGGAGGAAGCCATCGACGCCCTTGAAGCCATGCTTAAGGACATGCCTCCTCTGACCACTTTGATAGAGGAAACCATGCTTCAGTCGGCAGGGTATTCCGAGGAAGGCACGGTAGAGCTTCTCCTGAAGAAGATATTCGGTAACATCGGCGATGCCTTCATGCCTGAAAAGACGGACGTCAAGGAGATAAACTGGAAGTGCGATTGCAGCGAGAAGAGGCTTGAAGGAGTGCTTGCCACCCTTGGAGCAGACGAGCTTAAGGCCATGATAGAAGAGGACAAGGGAGCCGAGATGGTCTGCCAGTTCTGCGAAAAGAAGTATTACTTTGACGCAGACCATCTGCAGAGGATACTTGACGCCATAACGGGCAAAGGGGAGAAGTAGGATGAAGAGAGTAGGATTTATCTTCGGGGGACGATCCGGAGAACACGAGGTTTCCCTCATGTCGGCGGCTGAAGTTATAGGAGCCGCCGATAACGCGGATTTTGAAATCGTTAAAATAGGAATAGACAAGGACGGGAAGTGGTACCTCTACGAGGGGAACACGGCGGGCATAGCCTGCGGCACGTGGAAGGCTACGGCGAAACCTCTTGAAATAAGCACCCTTCCCGAGATTATAGACTTTGCCTTTCCGGTGCTTCACGGGCCTTACGGCGAGGACGGAACGGTGCAGGGGCTGTTTGAGATGCTGGGAATTCCATACGCGGGATGCGGCGTGCTGGCGTCGGCCCTCTGCATGGACAAATCCTGCGCAAAGGACATCTTCGTAAAGGTGGGACTTCCCACCTGTCGTTACAAGCTGGTGTTTAGGGAAAAGCTTCAGTCATATGACGAAACAAAGGCTTCTGAAATCCTTGAATCCCTGGGCGGTGCAGCTTTTGTCAAGCCGTCAAACCTGGGATCCAGCGTGGGAATCTCAAAGGCCAAAACCCCGGCGGAGCTTCTGAAAGCCCTTGAAATTGCGGCAAAGTACGACAGGAGGATAATAGTGGAGGAAGCTCTCGATGCCAGAGAGCTTGAGACTGCGGTAATAGGAAATTCGGAGCCGCAGGTTGCGGAAGTAGGAGAGATAGTTGCGTCAGCGGAGTTCTATGACTACGAAGCCAAGTACAGCGATGACAGCGGAACGAAGCTGATGATTCCTGCGGGCATTCCTTCTCATGTGAGGGAAGAGATAAGAGATCTTGCGGCAAAGGCTTATAAGAGCCTGGACTGTGCAGGCTTTGCCCGGGTGGACTTCTTCATGGAAAGAAGCACGGGAAAGATATACCTGAACGAAATAAACACCATACCGGGATTTACCCGGTACAGCATGTTTCCTATGCTTTGGAATGAGATGGGCGTGGACTTTACGGCGCTCATCGGAAAAATTGTGGAGTTAGGATATGAAAGATATAACGATAAAAATAACCGGTAACCAGTTCGTCGGCGATGAAATGGAAGAGAGAATGGAGTTCGTGACCGACGGCAGAATGTACGAGCGGAACGGCGCCAATTACTATATATACGAGGAAAGCGAGTTTTCGGGATTTCCGGGATGTATGACCAGTCTGAAGCTGAAGGACAACACCCTTCGCATGAAGCGTCTGGGCAAAAACAGCGAAGGGGGATACGGAACGGAGCTTGAATTCCGCAAAGGCAGCAGATTCAGCAGCAGATATCAGACTCCTTTCGGCTCCTTTGACATGGAGGTTCTGACCAACAGTCTGGAGACACGGATAGACGAGAACGGCTGCGGGCTCATAAAGGTGGACTACCACGTGAGCCTTCAGGGAGTGAGCGAAGGCAGAAATGCCCTTGAAATAGAAATAAGTCAGTAGAAGTCAGTAGAGGAGGAGTCATGAACAAGACAGGTTTTGATGCGGAAAAGTATCTTGAGGAGCAGTCAAAGTACATCATGGAGAGGATAAACCCGGGGAGCGCCGACAGGCTGTACCTGGAATTCGGCGGAAAGCTTGTTCACGACAAGCACGCTATGAGAGTCCTGCCGGGCTTTGATGAAAACGCAAAGATTAAGCTTCTCACAAAGCTTAAGGATAAGACGGAGATAATCATCTGCATCTTCGCGGGGGACATCACCACCAGCAAGACGAGACACGATTTCGGCATTACATATGACCTGGAGGTTCTGAGACTCATAGACATTTTCAGAAAGCACGACCTTGCTATAAACAGCGTTGTCGTAACCAGATACGAGGATGTGCCTGCTGTAAACATGTTCATAGACAAGCTTGAAAGAAGAGGAATCAAGACGTATAAGCACAGGTTCACAAAGGGATACCCTACGGACGTGGATACCATCGTAAGCGATGAAGGTTACGGCGCCAACCCTTACATAGAAGTGACAAAGCCTCTGGTAGTGGTAACCGGCCCGGGAGGCGGCAGCGGAAAGCTGGCAACATGCCTTTCCCAGCTCTACCACGACTATAAGAGGGGAAAGAAGGTCCGCTACGCCAAGTTTGAGACCTTCCCTATATGGAATCTGCCCCTGAAGCATCCCGTAAACATCGCCTACGAGGCAGCAACGGCAGACCTTAAGGACGTGAATATGATAGACTCCTTCCACCTGGAGGCGTACGGAGAAACTGCCGTAAACTACAACCGGGATCTGGAGGTTTTTCCGGTTGTTAAGAGAATCATCGAAAAGATTACCGGAGAGGAATCTGAATATAAATCGCCTACGGACATGGGCGTAAACCGCGCAGGTTTCTGCATAACCGACGATGAAGTGTGCCGTGAGGCAGCCGAGCAGGAAATCATACGCCGCTACCTCATAGCGGAGGTTGACTATAAGAAGGGCAAAATCGGCGAAGAAGCTCTGGAGAGAGCAAAGCTTCTCATGAAGGAAGTGGGCAGAGACGTTGTGGACAGAAAGGTGGTTCAGGCCGCCAGAGACTATGCCGAAAAGAAGCGCAACTGCGACAAGCGCTACGAAAACGTAGTCGCCATGGCTATAGAGATGCCGGACGGTTCCATAATCACGGGGCGCAGTTCCAGAAGGATGGTAGCCGCAGCAGCCATGGTGCTCAACGCCATAAAGAGCCTTTCCGGTATAGCGGACGATATGCTCATAATAACGCCGCAGGTCCTGGAAACCACCCAGAAGCTCAAGACGGAAGTTCTGGGATACGACAGAACCAGTCTTAACTGCGAAGAGGTTCTCATAGCTTTAAGCATCTCGGGAACCCAGAACCCATCGGCCGCAGTAGCCGCAGGAAAGCTTCCTTATCTTCACGGATGCAAAGCTCACTGTACGGCAATCTTAAGCGACAGGGACGAGCAGACCCTTAGCTCTCTGGGAATCGACGTAACCTGCGACCCTGAGTACATGACGACAAACCTTTACAGCAGCAATTAGGAAATCGAAATAACCCCCGGCCGTAAGCCATGGCCGGGGGTTTTGCCTGCGATGAAGTTTTGTTTTTTCGCTTAACCTTCGTAATAGGCTTTCCTGAAAAGCTCTTCAAAGTCTGCTGCCGTAACCGTTCTCGGGTTACTCGGCGTGGAGACGTTTGCTTCGGCAGCGACAGCGAGGTCTTTAAAATCGTCCGGGTTTATCTCTGGAATATCCTTCATGGCGGGTATTCCGGCGCTGCGGCAGAACTCTCTTAAAGCGGGAACACACGCCGCGGCAGCATCTGATGCGGACATGCCGCGGGTATCTGCGCCCAGAGCTCTCGCTATATCTGCGTATTTTTCAGGTGCTGCTGATACGTTAAATTCGGTGACCGTCGGAAGAAGTATGGCGTTGGCTACCCCGTGGGGCAGGTCGTATCTTCCGCCCAGAGCTTCCGCCATGCAGTGAACGGCAGCCACGTCGGAGTATCCGAAGGCGATACCTGCCAGGGTGCTTCCCAGCATCATTCCCTCGCATGCATCAGCAGTCCGGTCATGTATCGCTTTCAGCAGGTTGTCTGCAATAAGCTTTACAGCATATATGGCGTAAGCGTCGGTATGAGGAACCGCAAGCTTACAGGTGTACGCTTCTACCGCATGGGTCAGAGCGTCAATTCCCGTCGATGCCATTATATGATCCGGAAGCCCATATAGCATGGCCGGATCTACAAGGGCTGCTTTTGGGGCGGCTTTGGCGTCGAATATGTTGAGCTTGACGTGAGTCTCGGAGTCGGTCACTACGGCAAAAGGTGTAACCTCGCTTCCCGTGCCTGCCGTAGTCGGAATCGCTATGACAGGCGTAATTGGTTTCAGAAGTTTATCCGAACCGCACCAGTCCTGAGGTTTTCCGCCGTGGGTAAGAAGAGTTCCGATAACCTTAGCCGTGTCCATGGAGCTTCCGCCGCCGACGGCGACTATGCAGTCAATGTTTTCAGACTTTGCGAACTCATATCCCTCTTGGCAGTGGTAATCTCTCGGGTTTGGTACGACTTTGTCAAGGTATGTGCAGTACAGCCCTTCATCTTTAATGCTCTGCTCTGCGGCTTTTGTCAGACCTGCACTTATGACCCCTTTGTCAGCGACTATAAGGACGCGGGAAGCGGAAAGCTCTTTAGCCAGGGAACCCGCTTTGCAGGAAACCCCCGCGCCGAAGTGAATGGCCGTAGGCAGAGAAAAACTGTAATTAAGCATTTTTACCTCCTCGGAGAGCCGCACTATGAGCGGGCGATTTCAGTTATGGTGTTCAGAGTGCGGTCTATGTCGCTTTCGGTGCAGTAAGGAGCCATGCCTACGCGCACCAGACCGCCGCTTTCAGCAAGCCCCAGAGCTTCTATGACTTCAACCGCGTAAAAGTCGCCGTTCCACGAATTTATGCCCTTGGAGCCGAGGACTTTGGAGACTTCTTCAGGGCTGTGACCTTCCATGGTAAATGATACGGTCGGAGTCCTTTCCTCGCCTTCGGCAGGCCCGTAAACCTTTACGCCTTTGATTTCGCGAAGGCCCGTGCGAAGTTTCTTTGCCAGAGCCATTTCGTGAGAGTCTATTGCCAGCATACCAGCTACGACATTTCTCCTGCGCCCTGAAAGGCCGCTAAGCTCATCCTCGAAGAATTCAGCGTACTTTTCACCTTCGCCTGCTATGAAGTTTACGGCGGCGGTAATTCCTGCAAGTACTTCGTACTGAGGAGTTCCCATGTGGAAACGCCTTCCGCCTTCTGCTATGTCATCGCACTTGACGTTGTTGAAGTCGAGGGATTTTATGTAGTCGCTCTTAAGATATATAACTCCCGAGTGAGGGCCGAACCACTTGTACGGGCTGGTGAGTAGGGCGTCCGTTCCGATTGCCTTGACATCAACAGGCCTGTGGGCTGCGTAGTGAACGGCGTCTACTACGGTAAATGCGCCAACCTCGTGAGCCAGCTCTATGTATTTTTTAACGTCGGTGATGGTACCGATGGCGTTGGACGCCCAGTTGACTGCCACTACTTTTGTCTTCTCCGAAAGCTTGGACTTATAGTCCTCGAAGTCCAGCTGCTGAGTCTCTGGGTCGAGCCTTACAGTCTTAACCACGCAGCCTATGCGTTCAAGGGATTTCCACGGCGCGCTGTTGCAGCGGTGATCCATTTCGGTTATGATGAGCTCGTCTCCTTCCTTGAGATTTTTGGAGATGTTCAGGGCCAGATTAAATGAATTCTGAGTCGATGCCATGCCGAGGCCGATTTCCTGAGGGTCGCTTCCCAGAAGATCTGCCGCTGCGGCGCGGGCAGCTTCTTCCGTGTACCTTGCCATGGCGCTGGCCCTGAAATTGCCGTCTTCATTGGCGTTGTCGTTTATCAGATATCCGGTTATGGCGTCGAGGACGCTCTGGGGAACCTGAGTTCCTCCGGGACCGTCAAGATATGCTATAGGCGCTCCGTTTATTTCCAGTTTGCACGCAGGGAACTGTGCTCTTATGGCATCTACGTCGTATTTGAAATTACTCTTCATTTCACTTGCCTTCCTTTCCTTTCTTTTCGTTTCGTTAAATTCGGGAATATTCGTTAAATACAGTATATTCCCGTAGCGATTTAAATCAATGTGACAAAGTGAGAAAATAAAGGAATATATTTATAGAATCTACAAAAGCCCGGCTATTTCAACGTGTGTGCCTTAAGTTCTTGCATTTAGAAAATTCGGCATATATAATATTGGCAGATGTGCTTTGGACTTTTAAAGGGGATTTTACCATGGTTATACTGAGCGACATACTGTCAAAACCTGTCTTTTCAAACGTTCGCATCGTTTCAGGCCACAACGGGATAGGAAGGGCGGTGGCACATGCAGGATTTCTCGACTGGGAGTCGGGCAAGGAGATAAGGGAAAGCTTTTCAAAGGACGAATTCGTGGTGACGACTCTTGCTGTTCTCAAGGACAATCCTCAAAAAGCTGAACAGCTTCTGATGGAACTAATCGTAAACGGTGCAGCTGCCATAGCCATAAAAGACGTCTATTTTCACACTTTGTCGGAGCGCCTGCTGAAGTTCTCCGACGAGAGAAACGTACCCATAATGTTTTTCAGCGATACGTACATAGACGACATGCTGTACGAGATAAAATCGGCGCTGGCAAAGGACGATAGCGGAAGGCAGGAAAAGCTGGTTCTGACACTTCTGGGAGAAAATGAAATGACGCCGGGTAAGCGAAGGGAGCTGGCCCTTAAGATAGACCCACTTTTCGAGGACAGGGTGCTTTTTTGCGCGTTCATATCGGCAGATGAGGGAAACATCTTTGCGGAAGATGTGGGCTTCGGCAGTGGGGACAGAGCGCAAAAGGGAGCTCTGGGCGGAGTTGAAATCTCAAAGCTGAGGTATTCCTTCGTAAAGGTGGCAAAAAGCGCATTTTTCATATGTACAGTTTCAGATTACGATGGGAAACGGTCGAAGATTGACAGGGCTTCGATAGCGTCGTTTCTAAACGAGATGATACCCATGGAGAAGGGGACGTACAGGACAGGTCTCAGCGGGCTTGAGACGGTGAGCCTGGAAGAAATGGGAACGGCTCTCAGAGAAGCCCTTACGGCGAATCTTATGTGCTCCATTAAGGGCGGGGAACGGTTTGCCGCCTATGAAGGACGGGCGGACAATCTTCTTTGCAGTTTGCTCTTCGGCGGCAGGGGAGGCGGTAGTGGGTACGGCAGCGGCGGCATCAGCGGGAAGGACTTTTGCAGTAAGCTCTACCGGGAACTGAGCGCAGAGACGGAAAATCCCGAGAGAATAATCGCCACCATGGAAACATACGTAGCCCTTGGCGGCGATGTGGTCAGGACAGCAGAGCAGGTATTTCAGCACAGCAACACGGTCCGCTACAGGCTTCAGAAAGTAAAAAAAGCATGGAAGACAGAAAATGATATGGAATTTGACACCCTGTGCTACATGTTTTGCAGGCTGAGACGGATGTTCAAACTGCTCGAGGAATGGGGATTCCCCGAAAGTTTCTGGAAGTAGGGGCACGGTGGAGGCAGGGCGCCTGTGGAGCCTTGCCGTTAACGCTCGCGCCCTCTCGGGCTCGAACCCCCTGCATTTCTAATCAAAAAAAATAGAAAAGGGCGATATATCCTTTTCTATTTTTGGTGGACCCGAAGGGGTTCGAACCCTCGGCCTCTGCGTTGCGAACGCATAGACAAACGTGTAAATTTCAACGTTTATCGAGCGTGGGGCACGGAAAGGGTCACATCGTCCAAAATTTCGGCTGCCTTTACAACATCATTCTCGTCCAAATTTGTGTATATATTTGCGGTAAGGCTAATGTCTGAATGTCCCATTAATTTCTGAGCCATACGTATATCTACGCCGCTGCGTGCAAGGTCTGTACAATAGGTATGTCGTAAACAATAAGGTACTAAATCGGGAGCAAGAGGAAAAGGCGGCACAAGGGCGTTTCTATACGTTTTACAACCCATAGAAAGATTGAGTTGACGTTTGAAGCTGTTCCATAAACGGCGGCGGTACTGGTCTGCGATTTTGCTACCGGTGCTGTGGCAGGCTATATATTCGTTTCGTGGAGTACCCTTGATAAGTTCGTATAAGCTGGTAGGAATAGGAACGTATCTTTCTGCATTGGACGACTTAGTACCGCGTATGTGGAGAAGGGGATAACCTTGTTTGATACTAATATCGAATCCCTTAGCTTCTGCTGCCTCGCTTGGCCTGCATCCGCACTGTAGCATGAGGAGATAAAGGTAATATCGCCTATCTGTGACAGCAACTTTAAGGATGTGTTCCCGCTCATGTTCCGTAATGGCTCTCCGATGCACACGCGATCTTCCTGCTGGCTTTTCGATATTTTCCGCAGGATTGGAGACTATAAGTTGGTTAGCTACAGCTTTTTTAAATATGAACTGTAGAGCGTTGTATACCTCGTTAATCTGGGACTTGGATTTGCCTTGCTGCAAGTTTAAGACGTTTTGACAGTGTATAGGTTTTACAGATTTAAGTTGCATATCACCAATATGCTCTAATATGCAGTGTTCAACCCTGCCCAGGTAGATTTTACGCGTAACTTCCTTTTGGCTGGTTTTATACGTTTCTATGGCTCTATTTGTCCACGCGCTGACAGTCATGGTACCAGTTACAGTAATTTTTCCTTCCTCTAAGTCTCTGAGCTTCATTGCCTTTTTAACCGCGAGGTCAGCTTTGGTATTCGACTTTACAAAATATCGCTTACCTTCGAAAGTAAAAGATGCTCTGTACTTATACTTCTTTGCCATATCACACCTCCTAATTAGGGTATAAAAAACCACCCCCTTGAAAATGGGATGGGAGATGTGATACAATTTACTTGCCACGGTAGGGTATCACATACCCACTCATTTCAAAGGCTTGTCGCTTTTATAGCGGCGGGTCTTTTTTACTTATGTTTTCTAATCATCATGCTTTCTCGATATTGCTCAGCTTCTGGAAGCTTTACAAAGTCGACTGTCTTATCATAGTTTTCCTTTACGACTTTTTCTATCTCGTCCAAAGTAACATTGAAAAACTCTTTTCGATTATTTACCAGGTTAACTTTTTTATCTTCAAAAGCGTTGTGAAGCGCGGCCTCAAGGGCAGGAGCATCTTCACTGAAAATCATGGCGTGTATGTCAAATCTGAACGGCACAGACGCATCTCCAAGCTCGTCTACTCTGTCCTGTGGATCTAGGCGACGAGTCATGCCAATCTTATATATATTTTCTCCAAAGGAACCGATGTTGGAAATTACGTATACGTAACCGGCCTTTTGGTTTGCCTCCCTGTAATCTATATCCTTAATACTCTTGTCAATTTCCTCCAACTTCTCTTCAATTTCGCGCTTCTTATCGAGTAAAGCCGGTTTATCCTTTTCGTCGGCTGTTTGCAGCTGGAGCTCTATATTCTCAAGGGCGTTATTGTAGTGAGTCTCCTCTTTAGCAATCTTTTTTCGAGCTGCCTCAATTTCCTTCTTTAGTTTCTGCTCCTCTCTTTCGGCCTCTCTGATACGCCTAATCTCCTCCTTTTCCTCCTGCTTTTTCAGTTCATATTCATAGCATAAGTGCAGCTCTTCCAATTTAGATTTTAAGTAGTTGGTAGTAATGCGGACTTTATTTCTTTCATTCAATCGGTTTATACGCTCATAAGAATTCGCGATCTGCAATTCAATCCTTTCGATATTGTTAAATTTAGCTTTACTTATAAGTGAATCGCATGAACCATTAAAAGCCAGCAACGCCATTTTGATGTTATCGTTAGTCATGGCGCGGCCTTTTGACAGGCTTCCGTCCACAGTCCAATTCTCACTACATGAGCAGGCCACCTTATCGCGCACTAAAGATTTTTGATAATCACGGCACTCTTTTATGCGCTCCTTATATTCTTCACTGCTAGTACAATTGTACTTTGGCTCATAAAAACCGAAATCCATAAGGGTGATTTCATCATTAAAGAGCTGGAGTTCATCCTCTTTGGATTGTATCTCCTTTTCTTTTTTATTTATTTCAGACTTAAGAGCTTTAAGTTGCTCTTGCTTCCGAATGATTTCTTTATCAAGTTTTTCGGGTTTTATGATCAAAGGAAGCTCCTCATACAGGGCAGAACGCTCCGACACAGCTCGCCTGTCGGCATTCGAGATTTTCGCCTTGATTCTCCCCCACTTCCCTATGGAAAATAGGAGGGCTCCTATTATAAGAAATGTTACACCGCCGATAATGGCTGTCGATATATCCCCGTCACTGACTACAGCAATTGCACCGATAATTCCAAACGCCATGATTACGATACCCACGACATTCAGAACTTTGATAAGGATACCCGGTTTATTTTTGTTTTCATGCATTTTCATACTTACACATCCAATATTCCATAGTACTTAAGTGCTGCTTTAACGAACTCTTCATCGAGCTCGAAGAATTCAGCAATATCCCAAGTTGTAACATAACCGTTCATAGCTGCGAGATAGATGTTCTCTTCGGGCAATAATTTTTCAAACGCCCACCTGCGGGCTTTATGCTCTTGCTTTTCGTTGTTAGGATTACGTTGGTCGAGTATGTCACCGAAAGAAGTCTCGTAATGCCCTATTTCTTCTGCCAATATGCACGCCTTGCGGGCGTTGGGCATTTTCCCATTTATCCACACACAGCCATCTGCGTACAAACCGTCGTTTTTCATATCATGTTCTTCTATGTATAGTCGGTCATCGTATTCTGCCAGCAAGTCGTCGTACTTACACATTCCGTCCCACCTCCCACAGAGTTTACTTCCGCTTTGATAAAACAAACTTCTTAAACTCTTCTATTTCAGCTATTTCCTCATCTGTCCACTCATTATCATCATGATGAGCAGCGATAGTCTCAATGTCATTTTCTAAAAGATAGTCGATTGAAACCGAGTACAGTTTGGACAGTTTCCGTAGTGTTTCGGAGCCTGGTTCGCGAGCATCAGTTTCATAGTTATTGTAGGTAGTATATGGCATGGATAGCATATCTGCTACCTGTCTCTTGTTGTATCCTGCTTGCATTCTTAAGTTTTTAAGTCTTTCACCTATGCTCATTTTGATTTCTCCTTTGTACATCTTATTGTACCCATTTCATGAATTATGTCAATAATATTTTTCTCGTTTTGAGAAAAATATTTGCGAAATGAGTTGACAAAATACTCATTTTGGGTTAAAGTAAAGTAAAGTTACTCGTTTTGAGAAAGGAGGGAAGATGATTGGAGAGCGTAATTCTCAGAAACATTGAAGCTGAACGAGTACGCCACGGACTGACTAAAACTGAACTGGCAGATAAACTCGGTATTACTACAAGCACTTATTTGAACTGGTTGCGCGGGAAAACTGAGATTCCTTCAGGGAAATTGCTTCAGATGAAGAGACTTTGGGGTGTGTCTGCGGATTATCTATTAGAAATAAGTCGACCAGATAAGTCCCAAAACTAATAGGAGGTGTAGGTGGAACGATGAGAAAGGCAGATTTAGAAAACGCAGTAATGAAATCTACCGAGGGTGCGGTTCTGGTAACGCCGCAGAACGCCGGTAAGATTTTAGGCATAACAAGCGATAGTGCGGCAAGAAAAATCCGTGCCGCCGGCATTATAAACCGAGGGACACCCCGTAAGCCAAAGTGGTTCGTTCCCGAGATAGTAGAAGCACTGTGGGAGGGGCGACTATGAAAAAGCTGACAATAATCGGACTGCTAATCTTCAACGGCGTACTGATATGCGGTATGGGTTTAAGAGACAATCCGACAGAGGCATCATTCAGGATTATCAACCCCGTGGCAAACGTGCAGTACATAGTAGCGACTACAGAAGTCCCCGAAAAGCCGGAAGAACCGGAGGAGCTAACTACAGAGGAACTAATAATCCGGGNNNCTAACTACAGAGGAACTAATAATCCGGGAGAGCACGGCAGCGGGAATCGACCCTAGCGTAGCAGTAGCGATAAGCAGACTGGAAACAGGTCACTGGACAAGCGACGCATACATCTACCACAACAACGTTGGCGGACTATCTGACAACGAAGTACCCCACAGTTATCCAACCGTAGAGGATGGAGTAAAGGCGTTCGTAGAGTGTTTAGTGTCCTACTGGGAAAAGGGGCTAACTACCCCGGAGTTAATGGAAAGCACGTATTGTCCACCGTCTAACGGAGAATGGGCGGCAAATGTACGGGCACTTATGGGAGGAATGTAATGAGTCATATACCATCACCGTTCTACTTCAGGAACGGGAGAAAAAGGAAAGATTTCCAGAATGGTGTTCTGACGTACCTGTGGATAATAGCGAGAGACATCGAGGAAATCAAAGAGATGCTAAAGGGGAAAAACTCGCCCAACAGTCAAATTTCCGCTGAGCGAGCAAAAGAAATGATTAAAGAATCGGTAGAGGATACCTTTAATCAGCTTGCAGCCAGTTATGATAAGCGCGCAGCAACTCCAGAGACTCATGGAGAACAACGAGATTAAGATAAGTGCCAAGTACAAGGAGCTTATCTTCTGCTGACGCATTTTCAAATTCGGACGTTGGAAAATCGTCAAGGACTTTCAAAGTATTATCCTTAAACTCCGGATTATTGAAAACTGACTGGGCGAATTCATCAAAGTCACGCATATAATCACCTCCCTTCAGTGGTGATTATAACATAGGAGGAAGCAATGATAGCGAAATTAAAGATAAAAGCGAGAACAAGTAACGCAGCACTGTACGCCTTAGCCGGTATCTACTTAGCAGGTATCCTTACCGCCATAGCAAGCTGCATAATTATCTATTTCGGAATGTGGATGATATGGGGGTAT
>CASFAX010000020.1 GCA_949292945.1 uncultured Bacillota bacterium
TCCAGGCCGCTTCCTCCGGCTTTTGCCTCACGTTTTGCTTTCCTGAGAAGTCCGCTTCCTGTAAATACGCCGTCAGACCAAGCGCCGCCTGCGCGCACGCATCCCGGAAACCTTCTGTTTACGGCAGCTGCCAGCCTGTCGTATCTTTCGTAGAATTTTTCTCTGGTAGTATTCGGAAGAAAGGCCGCAAACTCATCCTCCCATATTCTGAACAGCATGGAGGAATCGAACATCTCCGTAAGGGTCTTGGCCACGTACCAGGTAGCCTTGCCTTCTCTGCCTGATTCTCCTTCTCCTTCACGATTAAGCCCTGGTATATCGATGCATACCGCCCCCAGAGAACTGAGATTTTCAGAGTTCATCACGGTAACTGCTTCCGAATAAGCCTGCCTGTCAGGTCTTTCCATAAGGCGTCTTATGGTTCCCTCCACCGGGCTTTCGCCGTTAAACCTTTCTCTCTCTTTCAGCATAAACGGTATGAGAAGCCCGGCCAGAGCAGCCTCGTCGGAATGCTCACCTGCATTTTCTATGCATAAGAATCCGTCGACTTCGTCAGTCCGCATGATTGGAACCGCCATAAATCCCCAGGTGTTTTTCATTTCTTCCTTTTCCGGGCCGTAAACGCTTTTCCTGGATATGAAAACGGGCATCCGCTCGGCTCTGCATCTTTTCAGCAGCGGGAACCTCTCAAGGCTCATTCCCGATACCACATGCTGTATGCTGTTTTTGCTGGGCCTGGTCCACTCGAAGGTCATGACCACGACGCTGCGATTTTCCGTCAGCATCATCGTGTAAACTCTGTCCGCTCTGTAGTAATGACCCAGGGTCTTCAGAACGCCGTTTAATGAATCGTTTAAATTCTTTGCCGTAAGCATTTCGGCCATACACTCGATTGCTGCGTCCTTTTCTCCCGGCGACAGAGGCCTCGACATCTCTATGGAGTGAACGAGGGTCTGGTTTTCTTCGTCCCCTGACGTAAGCTGAAGCCACCCGGCTTCCTCCGCATCCTGAGCGAACGTCACCATATCGGAAGCCGAATCCATTCTGAGGAAGCACGTCTGCATAGCCTGATTCAGCATGACGTCATACTTTGCCGCGTCTGAAGTCTTCAGTGAAACTCCCGTAATGAACCGCAGCTTTTTATATTTCTCTTCGGTTTCAAGGGCGCTGTGAAGGAAGGACAGTCCCTCCTCCAGCTGGCGTCTCAAATCGGCCGCGGACTTTACGGAAGGAAAGAGCATGACGATGTGATCGTCGTTGTACTGTCCTAAGAGGCAGTTTCTCCCCATGGCAAGAGCAAGAGCTATGGCAAGCTCCTTCCTGCCGGTTTCCTCAATATTTTCATCTTCGCCCGTATCCCGAAGTCCGGCGGCGCGAAATACCGCTACGGCTCTGCTGCAGTTCTCATCTTCCCGGAACATCCTTGCTGCTATCCGTCCTAAGGCAGTTCTGTCAAGGAGTCGGCTTACAGGATCCCTTCTGTTTTCTCCCACAACGTAAGGTTCTATCTTTCTGTCAGTATCGAGCCGCACCAGATAGAAGAAAAGCTGTACCTGACGGGTGAAAGGGTCTTCCGTCATGTGAAGCACGTGGCGAACCCAGTGCACGTTTCCGCTGCTGTCGGCACGCCTGTACTCGGTGCAGAGCCATCTCCTGCCGTTTCTGAACTCTTCCGTCATGTACCTTATATCGAAAAACTGCTTCAGATCCCGCCTGTCTCCTATGCGAAAGACTTTTTCCCACTCGGACACCATTACGTCGGAACACTTCCTTCCGCTGGACTGTCCGCTTATATCGGTCCCTTCCGACCAGAGGGATTCAACGGTATCAAGATCAAGATCCGCGTGCATCCTGACTATTAAATCTGAAGCCAGGTTTTCCGGAAGACGGTGATACTCAAAAGCTCCCGCACCCGGCTCACCAAAGCCCCTCGGCAGTTCCTCCAGCACGCCTACAGCCCTTACCGCTCTGCCCTCTTTATCGTACAGCATGCGGTAAGAGAGGGTTGCCCAGACGTAGCAGTCATCTCCAGCCATTCGCACCGAAAAATTGCCGAATCCACGGGCAAGTCCTCCCAGAAGTTCCTTTCCGAAGGCGCGAAACATGGCCGCGGAATTCGGGTGTACCAGCCCCATGTCGATAAGCTCCTCCGGAAAGTGCATCGCCCTTCCTCCTGCTATCTCGTTGCTTCCGCTGATGTAGGCTCTGAACATTCCCGTAGCAACGTCCACCTCCCACACTCTCCTTGCAGTCTGTTCCAGCGCGGTTTGAAGAAGGGTTATCCTCTCCGACTGGGATTTTTCCTTTTCCTTAAAATGGGAGATATCCACGGTGGTTATGAGCATTACGGGATATCTGGAGTCGTATTCTATTCTTACGGCCCAGACGTGCCACCAGAACCACTCGGCGCCGTAGTTTACGGAAACCCGGTGGGTGTGCTCGATGATTTTTCCTCCTTCAATGCCTCCCTGAAGCACAGTCTTAAGATGGCCTATGTCGTCCGGGTGGATGAGTTCCTTAAGCTTCTTCGGTACTTTATAGGTTCTGTGATCTTCCCCTATTATCCTGCAAAAGCTGGGACTTACGTATATGACAGAAGGGTCTTCGCTCATTTCAAGGAGGGCCACGCCGCTTCCCATGTTCTCCAAAAGCTCGCTGAACTGTATGAAGTTTACCGGGCGCACGGAAGCCTCGGCTCTTCCCCTGTAAGTCTCTCCGTTCTTAATGCAGTACCTGTGCTTTCCGGCCTTTTTCGCCTTATACAAAGCCAGATCCGAGGAGTGGTACATGTTTTCAAATATCTGACCCTTTCCGGATATGTATACGCCTACGCTGGCAGTCAGATTTACAAGCTTCCGGTCGCCCAGCACCAGATGCACTTCCTCACATATGGCTTCGGCCTTTTCCCTTACCATATCTTCGGTTATCTTTCCGCAAAGGAATATGACGAACTCGTCTCCACCCAGTCTTCCTACTATGTCGCTTCCTCTGAACAGGCCCGAGAGAATCTGCGATGCCTGCTGAATGGCTGTATCTCCTGCCTGATGTCCCAGCGTGTCGTTGACCCTCTTAAAGTCGTCCAGATCCACCAGAAGAAGAGCGCACGTCTCCTCCTGCTCCATATTTTCCAGTCTCTCGCGGATCAGATGTTCCGTGGCTGCACGGTTAAGAAGCCCCGAAAGCATATCTTTCACGGCAAATTCCTGAAGTTCTTCGATTCGATCCCGTATATCCGGCTCGAATGGCAAAAACAGTTTTCTGTCGTCCATAACACGGCCCCTCAGCTGCTTCCTCTAACTTATTACAACAATTATAACATATCATTTAATTCAGGCAATGATTTCAGGAAATCTTCTCCGTTGAGGTAGTATATGCCTTCTTCTGTTCTGCATCCTTCGCCGAGGTAGATGACATATCGTCCGGCCAGTTTTCCAAACCTTGGCGATGTCCGGGACAGCATGTCCCCGTCCGTAAGGTGGCGGGTCTGCTCCTTCAGGGCCTTGCTGCTGTGCTTTATCTCAAAAAGCCAGCATCTGCATTCCATGCTGTCGTATATGACCATGTCGTACTCGCCTTTTTCAAACATCAGCTTAAAGACTTCGTACCTTCTTCCCAAAGCCTTTGACGTTTCCAGCAAAACGATGTCTTCAAGCATTCTCCCGCGCACTTCTTCCAGAATTCGCTCGCATACGAAAGAACGCTTACGGGCGTCCACGGATATAAACGTTTCATCCCTCATCAAAGAGTGAACCAGAGCCTGGGCCTGGCAGTATCTCATGCCCGGTTGGGTGAATATCACGTATTCTTCGGGACTTACTCCCGGAGTTCCCGATACGACCGGGCATTCATATATGAGATCCAGAGCTTTCAGATACTGCCGGATTTCCAGAACGTGATCCTCCGTTATGCCTATCTTTCTCTCATCGGAATTTCTAATCTCGAGGATATCCATGAGCCTTTCCGTCACGGCCTGCCTGTCAACTCTGCTAAGAATATCCGTTCTATTTTCCGGATTACGCTCGTTTCTAAGGTTTCTCGACGCAATTCCCAGGTCTGCCGAATAGAAGTCTCTGGTCAGAACGGAAATTATAAACCTGTGGTTCATATCCTCTATTATCCAGTTTATGGCTCCCGTAAGCTCTCCGGCCTCATAGAGAAAATAGAGGTGTCTGAAATAATGCCCGTATTCAAACCTTGCAAGGGAATGCTGAATGTTACGGCTTATGGCGGTATCTATATATCTTCTCGTCGATTCGTCATCGCGAAAAGATGCATCCTCAGTCATCATACCTCTCTCATCTGAAAGCTTTTCGCCCTGTCTGAGAGTCCCTCCGTACCGTATGTACTCGTCTATTCCGTCTATTCCCAAAAGTCTGCTGTATTCCCTGTAAGGTATAAACGTCGTGTGTATCATGTGGACCCTGTCGTAAAGCTCGTTGCTCTCTGCAAACCAGAAGCCTAAGGAGTCCGTACCTGACAGCACTATCTTCATCCCCATGGGAGCGTATATATCCGAAAAGAGAGCCGCGGAATCGATAAAGTCCTCCATAAGCGTCACTTCATCGATAAATATATAGCGGTATCCCTGCCTGTAGAGAACGTCAAGGTCATCGGTGACGTTTCTCATTACGTCTAACGTTCTCGCCTTTATATATGCAGTCTTCTCAAAATCTTCATCGCTCATATCCCCTATCTGCTGAAATATCATGGTAGTCTTTCCCGTGCGTCTCAGTCCGTACACGGCGCAAATCCTGTTATAGTCGTCTCCCCGTATGTATTCGGTAATTTTATCGTAAATGTCTCTCCTTTTAAGACCTGCCACGTTGGATACCATCCGTCTGAGCTCCGGGCCTTTCTTCACATTGGTGTTAAATTCATACCCGTAACGTATTTCTGCATCCTCTCTGACAAAAGATGCAGCTTCTTTCAGCTCTCTCTCAAGTTCCCTTCTAAGCTCTATCTGTTCCGACAGTTCTTCCGCTTCACCCTTTTTCAGATATCTGCTCTTCTTTTTTCCGTCTTCCGTCCACTGGTAATATTCATATGTCCTGCCGTTTATATTCTTTTTTGAAATGTAGCCTTTCGGGAGGTTATCCCTGAGCTTTTCCAAAGTTTTCTTTCGCTTTTCTCTGTCCAATATGCTCACCGCCTTTTCACTCATTCTGATAAACTGATTTTAACCCCTTTTAACCCCTGTATCAATACGAGGGGTTAAATACGCTTTGCCGGATGGTATTGTAAAACCTGTGGGTTTAATGTAAAATCTTCTTTGCACATTGATATTTCGAAGGAAGCGAACTGATTATGAAAAAGAACGATACCAGAATATACATGTCGGGAAATACTCCCAAGTCATACTATCCCCTTAACGTGTACCTCAGGGAGAAGTTCGGAAAGAAGATGATAAAGCTCTCCATAGACGGCGGCTTTACCTGTCCCAACAGAGACGGGCGGGCAGGAACCGGCGGCTGTATCTTCTGCTCCGATTCGGGAAGCGGAGAGTTCGCATCCGATATAGAAGGTCAGATAGAGCTCCTCTCTGAAAAGTGGCCCGATGCGGGATACATAGCCTACTTTCAGAACCACACCAACACCTACGCCTCTGTATCAGAACTGAGGGAGAAATACAAAAAAGTCCTGGCTAATCCCCTAATCGAAGGTATAGCCATTGCAACCCGCCCGGACTGCCTTCCCGAGGACGTTCTCGACCTTCTTTCCGAGATAAACGAAAATCACTTCATGTGGGTGGAGCTGGGGCTTCAGACCGTGCACGAGGAAACGGCGGAGAAGATAAACAGGTGTTATACCCTTGACGTCTTTGACAGAGCTGTGGAGGAGTTAGAAAAGCGCGGAATCAGAACCGTAGTTCACCTGATTCTGGGTCTTCCCGGCGAGACGAAGGAGGACATGGAAAAGTCCGTAAGATATGTATGCGAAAAGGGCATATGGGGACTTAAACTTCACCTTCTCAACGTTATAAAGGGCAGCCGCCTTGAAAAAAAATATCCGGGCTATAGTTCATTTGAAAGCCCGGATGAATATATAGATTTTGTATGCGATCTTCTGGAGATAATCCCTCCCGGCGTGGTCATCCACAGGCTTACGGGAGATGTTCCCAGAAAACTTCTGGTATCGCCTCAGTGGAGCTATCAGAAGCGCACCATTTTAAACGGTATAGACAGAGAAATGTGCCGCCGGGGCTCCGTTCAGGGATGCAGGATTTAACGGCTTTCCACCATAAGGCGGCCGCCGCACTTCTCCTGCACCAGGGAGATTATGGCAGAAGAAGTTTCATCTATGCCGTCGCCCATCCTTAGGGCCAGGGTGAGGGTTCTGCCCCCGGAGCAGATGCTGCAAAGGAGCGACACGAAGCTTTCGGCTATCCTGGCAGGATGTACCGGCCCCTTCGGATTTCCCAGATCCCTCTGTACCGCCGAAAGGTCCCGCACCTGTTCTTCGTCTATGTAGTTCCTTATATTAAACTCAGGCATTTTCATAAGCTCCTTTAAGACCTGAGATAGAAAGTAAAATTCCACCGTTCTTATTCCGTCGGCTTCAATCCTGACGGCTTTTGTACCCGTCTCAGCCGATTCGTCTATCCGCAAAACCAGCTCCCTCAGGTTCCGGGACGGAGTAACGCCTATATCCACCGCCAGCCTTCCTGCAAACAGGTTATAGTAATTGACAGCTTCCGAATACCTGCCGGCATCTGTCAAAAGCCTTAGCTTCATCTCCGCTGCATCCTCGTCGTAAGGATCAAGCTCCTCGCAGGTTCCCAGCTTTTCCATGCAGAGCTCGCTCTTTCCTTCCTCGAAATACGCGCGGGCAAGCCTTCTGAAGATGTCAAGCTTTCTTCTCTCCAGGTTATACCTCTGCATTATTATCATGTCGTCCAGATCCTCGCAGCCTTCGTAGTAGCAGTTTTCGAAGAATTCTCCCCTGTAGAGCCCTGCCAGAATTTCCAGCCTCTCTTTATCTTCAAGGCTTTCTATATCCGCATCCAGTACCTCTGTGAAATCGCAGAAATAAGGACGGTTTTCGTTTATCCTGCACTCGTCCCTGGTTACGACGATAAACGGCTCCTCTTCATCTCCGGCATCGAGGTTCTTCTTAAGCTGCCACAAGTTATACCTGAGATTGTATCTTGCCGCGCCTTCGGAGCTTTCCGGCCACAGGTAATTTATGAGAGAACTGCGGCTGCACCCTTTGTCCCTGTTCATTAGGAGAATGGCCAGAAGGGCCCTGCTCTTTCCGCTTATCCTGTCAGATATATCTTCGCCCAGGTACTCTATTTCGATCTTTCCCATAAACCTGAACCTGAGAATATTATCATTTCTCATAGAGTATCTCCCCGTCCTTTACGGTAAATGCAACCTTCACGTCCTTTATCTTCTTCCTGTCTACGGTTTCTATGTCGGCATCCAGCACCGCTATATCGGCATTCATGCCCTCCACGATGGAGCCGGTTTCATTTTCCCTGAAAAGGGCGTAGGCTCCGTTACTGGTGTACATCCTCACTGCTTCCTCGACGGTTATGCTGTGGCAGTCCACCGGGTGATTTACCGCATAGTGAATGCCGAGGAGAGGGTTCGGCTCCGTAACGTCGCTGTCTGAGCCTCCGCACACGATTAAACCTCTGTCAAAGAGTTCGCGGAACTGATTTGTACGGGCAAACCTTTCCCCCAGTCTGTCCTCGTACATTTTGCCCCGTCCTCCCCATATGCCTTCATACACAGGCTGCATGGAGATTATGGCTGAAAGCTTTTTTGCCCGCTCCATCTGGGAAACCGTAATCATCTCGCTGTGCTCTATCCTGCACCTTAAATCCTTTTTCCCGTATCTCTTTTCGGCGTATTCCAGGGCGTCGAGACATTCCTCTACTGCCCTGTCTCCTATGGCGTCAAAAGCTACCTGAATATTTCTCCTGTAGCATTCCAGCACGAATTTTTTCAGGGCGTCGCCGCTGAATATGAGTACGCCGCTGGTGTCCTCTTTGTCGCTGTACGGCGAGAGGAGCGCCGCAGACCTGTTTCCCAGGGTGCCGTCCACGTAGAGAGCTCCTCCTATTCTCTTAAGTCCCTTTTCCTCCACGTAGTCTATATCCACCGTAGGATAGAAAAGCTCCGTGTCGATGGGAAATTTCAGCCTGTTTCTGTAGACGTATTCCGAGTCTCTGTCCCGGTGAAACTCCACGTTCATCTTCCCGCCTTCCATGGCGGCGACAGTGGTGATTCCGTATTTTAAAAGCTCCGGCATCACTTTTTCCACAGCACAGTCTATAAACTCATCGTCAAAGGAATTCAGAATTTCCGTATCCAGTCTGGCTCCGGCCTTCCCTGTGAAAATGCCAGTGGGAATTCCGTTTTCGTCAGTTCCCGTTCCTTCCAGGGCAAAAGGTATCTTAAAGTGAAGGAGGCCGCAGGTGTTCACCGAAAGTATCTGATAGTCTGCTGCATATACTGCCACCGACGTGTCCCGGCAGTACATGTTGAGATCGTACCTGTCGGGCATCCTCTTCTCCTTCAGATACTCCCATTCCAGCCTGGAAGCTATTACAGGCTTTGTGGGATCTTCGGCGGCCGCCGCTTTCAGCATTTCACCCATGGCGTCAAAGTCCCTGACGGATTCCAGGTTTACCCATCTTGCTCCCAGAGCCGTCATGACAAGGTGAAAGTGGCTGTCTATGAAGCCGGGAACGACGGTGTTTCCTTCGGCGTCGATTACTCTGGTTTCCCCGGAGATAAACTCTTTCCATCCGTCTCCCCGGCCGGTCTTTAATATCTTTCCTCTTCCGGCCGCAATCCACTCTGCTCTGCCGTTATTTTCGTCCATAGTCAGGACTTTTCCGTTTTTGATTATAAGCGAAGCTTTCAATACGCACCTCTTCTATCAAAATATATAGTTTCCGGATTTTCCGGACGCAAAAAGGCTGCCGAGCATCTTTAAAACACAAAGATTACAGTCAGCAGCCCCGTTTTAAAACATTACCAAAGGATTAGCGGCGATAAACCACTTTTCCTCCTACCATGGTCATAACCGGGAGAATGTCTTTTATCTCCATAGGGTCAACCGTGAAGATGTCCCTGTCGAGAAGAACCATATCGGCATAGTAGCCCTTCTTTATTCTTCCCTTCTTATCCTCCATGAACTCGGCGTATGCGCTTTCGTAGGTGTAAGCGTCTATGGCCGTTTCAACGTCTACGCACTCCTTAGGATAGAAGCCTCCTTCCGGCTTTCCTTCCCTGTTCTTTCTGGTAACCGCCATATAGATGTTAGGGAACGGATTGCAGTCCTCAACGGGACAGTCTGTGCCGTAGGAAAGGTGGACTCCTCTTCTCAGAAGTGTTCCGAAGTTGTATGACGTCGATGCCAGCTCCTTGCCGCAGAGCTCCTCCACGATTTTCATATCATAGTCGAGGAATATAGGCTGCGCAAAAACAAGTATACCCTTTTCAACGATTCTGTCAAGAATCTTCTCATCGGTGATCTGGCAGTGAATCAGCGCATGTCTCAGCTTGTTTTCTCCGTCCACGAAAGCCCTCTCATAACAGTCAATGGTTCTGTCGATAGCTTCGTCTCCGATTACGTGAGTTACGACCTGAAGGCCGTGCTTCTTGGCCAGCTGACAGTACCTGTCCATATCCTCGGTCTTTATCCACTCCAGGCCGTGGTTGTCCGGGTCGTTTACGTATCCGTTTTTCATCAGAGCCGTTCTTGCGCCCAGGCTTCCGTCCTTGAAAAGCTTAAGGGGCCCCAGGGTAAGCCATGAGTCCTCATCGTACTTTCCGTTTGCGAACTCACCGTTTTCAAGGTAATCCTTAAACTCGTCGTAATCGTTAAAGCATACCTGATGACGGTAACGCACCAGACCTTCGCCGCTGTCGTAAATCTTATGGAGCAGTCTGAACGCTCCCGGTCCGTCCAGGAACGTGGTTCCCACGTCGTTGCTCTGAACGCTTGTAAGACCGTGGGATACGGCGTACTTCATGGATTCGAGGATTATACCGTGTCTCTCCTCAAGGGTAAAGTCGGGAATAATCTTCTTCGCTATGTTGCAGGCGTTGGCGGTAAATATGCCGTTAGGATATCCGTCCTCCCCTATGAGAAAGTCTCCGTCCGGAAACTGCGGGGAATTTCCGTCTATGCCCAGCATTTCGATAAGCTTCGTATTGGTGGAGACGATATGTCCGCACACTCTCTCAAGGCATATAGGAAACTCGGTGCTTATTTTGTCCAGGTCGTGACGGTCAGGGAGTCTCTTGTCATCTTCAAAGAGGTCCTGGTTCCAGCCTATGGCGTGGAGTCCGTTTTTCACTCTGTCCGGGTACTTTTCGGCAAAATCCCTGCATATTTTGATCATCTCATCGATGGACTTCACACCGTCTATCTTTGCCTGATAGAGGGTTTCTCCCAACTGGGTGAAATGCATGTGGGAATCGTTTAGACCCGGAATGAGAGTCCGTCCCTCACAGTCGATAACCTCATCGGCTCCGTCTTTCCCTGCGAGAATTTCGTCGTCGGTTCCGACCTTTGTTATTATGCCGTCTTCAACTTCGACCGCCCGGGCGTATACGCCCTTTTCCACGTAAACCTTTGCGTTATGAAGAATTGTTTTCATACTGTGACACCTCGATTGACTACTTTGATGCTTTTTCTTTCTTGTTCTTTACGTCGAAGATGTAGTAAACGATGGCTCCTGCAATAGGAACTCCGAATCCTGCAAGACCTGTGATCGGATCCTCTATTGCGGAATTTATAACGAGAGCCGCAAAGATTACGGCGGTTATGATTACCGATACAGGATAGAACCATACCTTGTACGGTCTTTCAATATCAGGATACTTCTTGCGCAGAATAGGTACCGCAAGAACGATCAGCACGCTGAATACCATACCCGTAACTACAACCAGATTCGTCAGCTGATCCAGATTTCTCATGAGAACCAGTATAACGGACAGTATGCACTGCACTATGATAGGTGCGGTAGGCACCTTGTACTTAGGATGGAGCTTTGCGAAGCACTTGAAGAAGTGGCCTTCTTCAGCCATTGCATAGTACAGTCTCGGCTGAGCCAGAATCATTCCGTTCATGGAGCCGAACATTGCCAGAACCATTCCGGCGGATACTACAACGGTTCCTGCGCTTCCGAGAACCTTCTCTGCTACAGCTGTTCCAAGGTAAAGGTCTCCGCTTTCAATCATGGAAACGATCTCGTCGTGCGGAAGAACCTTCATGATAGCGAAGTTAAAGAGGGTATAGATAATCGTAACTCCTCCAATTCCTATCATGAGAGCGAGAGGAAGGTTTCTCTTAGGATTCTTTATCTCCTCCGTTACCGTATTGAGGTTGGTCCAGCCTTCATACGCCCAGAGAGATGCCACGATTGCGATAGCCATCATGCTGAAGAGATTGGTATCGTTTTCTGCCGCATATGAGGTCGCATTGCCGAATGAGAAGTCCGGTGAAACGCGGCCTGCAAAGATAGCTGCAAAGAATATGATTGCAACCGGAATGATCTTTGCCACCATGGAGATGTTCTGAATCACTGAGGCGATCTTTACGCCGAAGAGATTGTAGATAGTGGCCAGAACTATGAGAACGATGGCGCCTATCTTCACGCCGAAATCGCTCATGCCGAATATAGGCTGAAATACCGTCATCAGTGCGATGGCAACCGCCGCAACGGATCCCGGTCCGCTTATGATCCAGTCGGTGAAGCCGGCCATAAATCCTACTACAGGATGATAAGCCTCGTTAAGGTATACGAGTCTGCCGCCCGCCTTAGGCATTGCGGCTCCCATCTCCGCATAGCAGAGTCCTCCGAACAGGGAAATTACACCTGCTATTACCCAGCAGAGCAGCGACATTCCGCTGTCCATTCCCGTTCTTTCAAGCACGTATGAACCGAGATAGAATATTCCTGATCCTATCATGATTCCTCCGATAATGCTGACGCCTCCGAATACGCCGATTTCTCGTTTAAATTCGGTCTGTTCGGTGGTCAGCTGGTCAAGACGTTCTTTGCTTTCCATAACAAAACCTCCGTTAAAAAATTTCACGGGCGCCGCTCTTTTCCTGACGCGCGGCGCATATAAAATAAAATCACCCCGGATTATAACCGCAAAAGGTTTAACGGGGTGTTTATCAAAGTGTTTAATATATGGTTTTGCCGGCTATGATTTAAACGCGCTTTTGAGCTTTTAGGAAACTAATAGACCACTTTGCCCAGAATGGATAAAACCAGCTCCATGGCAAGCTCTCCCGTCCTATTCCTTATGTCAAGCATTGGATTTACCTCCACCATATCGAAGGCCAGAAGCTTTCCGCTGGCGTACAGAGTCTCCACCAGATAAAAAGCTTCCCTTACGGTAAGGCCGCTGTGAACTATGGTTCCCGTTCCCGGAGCCGATTCCGGAGTAATGGAATCTATGTCAAAGCTCACGTGGATTCCTTCCGTTCCCCGGGAGGCGATTTCTATGGCCTTTTCTATCACCGCAGGCATTCCCATCCTGTCGATATCCGCTATGGAAAACACTGTGACCCCGTGTTCCTTCATGCGGATTCTTTCCATAGGATCTATATCCCTTCCTGCTATCTGAACGCAGTTTGCAGTATTTACATATACGGGCTCCTGTCCGAAGTTTACCATTATGTCAGGACCTGCGCCGCACACTGCGGAAAACGGCATTCCGTGCATGTTGCCTGACATGGTGGACTCCTCGTTGTTCCAGTCACCGTGGGCGTCCACCCATATTAGGCCTATGTTCTTATAGTGGCCCGCGGTAGCGGATATGCTTCCCGCCGCTATGCTGTGATCTCCTCCCAGGGTTACAGGAAAGTGACCCTTTTCAAGGGAATCCGTCACCTCTTCAAATATTTTTTTATTTACTGCGTGAACCTGTTCGTAACATCTCATGTTATCGGAGGTTTTTCCCGTCTGGGGAGGAATCAGGTCTCCCTTGTCGTTGCAGGTAAGGCCAAGTTCCTCTATACCCTTTGCAAGGCCTGCAAACCTTATCGCCGCCGGCCCCATGTTCACTCCTCTGGTTCCGGCTCCGAAATCCATCTGAACTCCGATTACATCTACGTTACGCATTCTTTTCAGCCTCCTTCATCACAGCCTCCGCCACTTTCTTTACCACATCCGGATCAAAAGCATCCGGCAGCACGTAGTCGGCGGTCAGCTTATCTTCCGGAATACACGATGCTATGGCTCTCGCCGCAGCCTCCTTCATTTCCTCCGTAATTCTCCGCGCCCTGGCATCGAGAGCTCCTCTGAATATTCCCGGAAAGGCGAGAACGTTGTTTACCTGGTTAGGGAAATCCGATCTTCCCGTTCCCACCACGGCGGCTCCCGCCTCCTTTGCAAGGTCAGGCATTATTTCAGGCACAGGATTTGCCATGACGAACACTATAGGCTTTTCCGCCATGGAGCGTATCATATCCTGGGTCACCACGCCCGGCTTTGACACGCCGATGAGTATGTCTGCACCCTTCATTGCGTCTTCCAGAGTTCCTATGACTTTGTCCTTATTTGTCACCTGTGCCATTTTCTGCTGTTCAGGATTGTTGTAAGGCGCGCCGTCGTATATGGTGCCTTTGCTTCCGCAGAGGATGACGTCTCCGAATCCCATTCTCAGTATCATCTTGGCGATGGAAATTCCGGCAGAGCCTGCGCCGCTTATGGCGATTTTAAGGTTCCCCGGCTTTCTTCCCGTAAGCTTCACGGCATTGAGAAGTCCTGCGCACGTTATTATGGCCGTTCCGTGCTGATCATCGTGAAATACCGGTATGTCGCACTCTTCTATAAGTCTTCTTTCTATCTCAAAACACCTTGGAGCGCTTATATCCTCCAGGTTTATGCCCCCAAAGCTCTTTGAAATGTTCCTTACGGTCTTTATTATCTCCTCGGTGTCCTTTGTGTCTACACAGATTGGAACTGCATCTATTCCTGCAAAAGTCTTAAACAGGGCGCATTTGCCCTCCATTACAGGCATCCCCGCTGCAGGTCCTATATCGCCGAGGCCTAAAACAGCAGTTCCGTCGGTAATCACCGCAACGGTGTTTCCCTTTCCCGTATAAGTGTAGGCCAGAGACTCGTCCTTCTGTATTGCAAGACACGGCTCTGCCACTCCCGGTGTATAGGCTATGGCAAGCTCTTCCCTGTTGGTTATAGGCGCCTTCGTTTCTATGGAAAGCTTTCCTCTCCACTGAGCGTGTTTCTTAAGTGCAAGTTCCTTTTTGTCCATGTAAATACCATCCTTTCCTTCGGCAGGGTCAAAACCTGCAAGTTATAAAAATATCCTTCTATTCTAATAATTAATTCTATGCAATCATTCCGCCAAGTCGGTTTTTAATCCGCTCTTCCTGTAAATCCATGCCCCCGCTGCGTCCGCCAGAACCCAGCCTACGGGAACCGAAAGCCATATGGCCGTAACCCCTAAAGGCGTGTTGGGAGCCAGCGCATAGGAAAGCGCTACTCTGGTTCCCAGGGATATTATGGTAAGTATCAGCGATATGTGAGGTCTCCCTACGCCCCTGTAATACCCGTACCAGAGGAATAGGATTCCTATCCCTACGTACATAGATCCTTCTATTCTCAGATATCTGACGCCCTCTGCTATGATTTCATGCTCGCTGCCGTCTACGAAAATCGACATCAGACCTTCTGCGGACAAGAAGATTATCGCAGAAATTACCACGCAGAAAACCGCAGACGCCGCCATGGCCAGCCTTGTTCCCGCTCTGATTCTCTCCCTCTTTCCCGCACCGAAATTCTGGGATATGAAAAGGGAATAAGCGTTTCCGAACTCCTGAGCCGGCATATACGCTATGGTGTCTATTTTGACCGCTGCGGCAAAGGCTGCCATTACCCCTGTGCCGAAGCTGTTCACGAGGCCCTGCACCATCAGTATTCCAAAGTTCATCACCGACTGCTGAATTCCCGTCGCAAAATCGTTTATGGCCGTCTCCTTCATCCTGGCCCCGGAAAATTTCATTTCTTCAAGGCTGAATCTGAGATAAGGAAGCTTCATGAACGAATACATTCCAAGTCCAAGGCCGCTTACTCCCTGAGCGATGACCGTGGCCCAAGCTGCTCCTCCAACGCCCATGCCAAGACCTGCCACGAACCAGAGGTCTAAAACCACATTCACGGCAGAAGATATGCCTAAGAATATGAGGGGCACCACCGAGTTTCCTATGCCTCTGAGCAAATAGGCAAAGAAGTTATAGAGGAACACGAATATGAGCCCACTGAAAACCGCTGTAACGTATTCGCCTGTCATAGCCGTAAGCTCTTCCGGCGTCTGTAGAACTGAAATAATGAGGTTCTTTCCCGGATAGATTACAGCGTAAATCGCCCCGGTAACAGCCAGGATGAACCAGAAGGAATGCCACACGTCTTCTTTAAGTCTTTTGCCGTCTCCTCCGCCGTAGTCCGCTGAAAAAAAGGCTCCGCTTCCCATGCAAAGCCCGATGATGACAGACGTTATAAACGTCATCAGGGTATAGGAAGACCCGACGGCTGCCAGGGCATCCGGGCCTATGAACCTTCCCACCACCAGGGTATCCACCAGATTATATACCTGCTGAAGGAGGTTTCCTGCAATCATGGGCAGAGAAAAGTATATGAGCTTTCTGAAGATAGGCCCTTCGGCCAGATTGTTTTCCCCTATCATGCCAGTCCCAGCGCCTCAAAGAGCGGGCAGAAAGCCAGTGGAAGGAACATTGCAGGCATGTAGTTCAGGATCTTAAGCTTCGTGTCCAGAACGAGATTCAGTCCCAGAGCCACTATGAGAACGGATCCTGCGCAGCTCATCTCGTTTATTACCCAGTCCGTAAGGAAAGGCGACGCCGCGTCTGCGATGAGAACTATACCGCCCTCCAGAATCAGAACCGTTATGCAGGCAAATCCCACGCCGATGCCGAGGGAGGCTGAAAGGACTATGGCCGAAATGAAGTCCATTACAGTCTTTGTCAGAAGAAGAGTATTATCTCCCGAAATTCCAGCCTCTAAAGCTCCAACTATTGACATCGCTCCTACGCACATGAGAAGGCTTGCCGTTATAAATCCGTTTGCAAAGTTCCCGCTTTTAAATTTGTTTTCGATTCTGTATACGAATCCGTTGAACCTTTCTTCTATTTTGAAGCCCTCGCCGATTACCGTTCCCATAACCATGGACAGGATGAGAATTATGGTGTTCTCCCCTGCCAGAGCCCCTGAAATTCCTATGTATAAAGTGCAGAGTCCGATTCCCTTCATTATAACGTCGCTCCACGATTCGGGAATCGCCTTTTTTGCCAGAAGTCCTATGGCGGACCCTATGAGCACTCCTATGAAATTAGCTAAAACACCTGTCATATAAGTTTAACCTCCGTTGTCAAAGTCGCTTTAAGTCAGTAAACCACGGGAATTATTCTATCATATTTATTATTCATTTTCTATAATTTGTGTTAAAATGAAGTTGCACTAAAAATACTCAGATCATGAAAGTTTTAAGGAGGCAAACTATGATATTAGGTCGCGAAAAATGCAGCTTTCTCAATCTTCCAACCCAGATAGACTATCTGAAGAACGTTTCCGAAGATCTGGGGATTAACCTTTACCTCAAGAGAGACGATCTCACCAGTCTCGGAGTTGGCGGAAACAAGCTGAGAAAGCTGGAATACCTTCTTAAGGATGCTAAGGACAAAGGCGCCACAATGCTTCTCACCGTAGGCGGCGCTCAGACAAATCACGGAAGACTTACAGCTGCCGTAGCCACAAAACACGGCATGAAGGCTGCAATCGTCGCAGTCGACCCTTACCCGGGCGAGATATCGGCAAATCTTCTCCTGGACGGAATAATGGGATGCCCCGTTTATCTGGTTCAGTCTGACGGTTCAAGGCCTTCCGAGGAAGTAGAGGCTGAGGCTGTGAAAAAAGTCACCGCAGAATGGGAAGCCAAAGGCGAAAAGGTCTACTTCATCCCGACGGGCGGTTCCAACGAAATAGGCATGCTGGGATATTACGACTGCGCCATGGAGCTTGCAGGCCAGATTAAGGACATGGGACTTTCAGACGTTAGAGTCGTTACCACCGTTGGAAGCTTTGGAACGTACATGGGACTTGCCGTAGGTCAGCGCCTTGAAAATCTGCCGTTCAGACTTACCGGCATAGGCATTTCGCCAAAGGAAGGCGGCCTTAAGAACTACGCTGCCCAGTACTATGAGAGGATTAAATCCTTCTACAGGCTCAGCGAGGACATGGGGCCTGACGATTTTGACGTTACCAGCGACTACGACCACGGCGCATACAACAACCCTGTAAAGGAAGTCCGCGATGCAATCTGCTACATGGGACGCCGCGAAGCCATCATACTGGACCCTTGCTACACCGGAAAGACATTTGCCGGAATATGTCAGATGGTAAAGGAAGGCAAGATAAATAAGGGCGAAAACGTCATCATGATTCACACCGGCGGGCTCCCTGGAATCTACACGAAACATCACAGAGTCGAATTCGAAAAGGAGCTTAAGGATTACATCCATATAATTTAGCCCCAAGTATAAAAAGTCAGCAAAGACCGCTATAATCGTCGAAAATCCAATGGTTATAGCGGTTTTATGCTGTCTTAGTGCAGATACCCTCATTAGCAAGGGGCTGAGCTGCGGTTAGGCTCCGACTAGTCTACGATTAGTCTACGGTTAAACTTTTTCCGGGCTAAACTGCGGTTCGGTAGAATGAAATTCTATCATTTACATGGTCTGCACGATTTTGGTTTACTTTTTCGTCCCTGCGCATTCCAAATAAGCTGCAATTTCACCGCACTCTTCTACCACAAAGTAAAAACCTCGCTGAACGGTAGAAAATCCTTCCACCAAAACCGGATATATTGTGAAAATGGTTGAACCTGCGGACGTATCCTTCTTTTTCCTAAAAATCCATGTACTTTATAAACCTGCTCTGAAAGCTTTCCGAGTCTGCCAGGTTTACAGCCTTTGTGCGCCTCTTTACAGAAGCTATCATCTCGTCCGTAATTTCTCCTGCCGCGTATTTCACGGTGCCCAGGAGGGAGGTGTTTCCCGAAAGTACGCACCTGTCTTTCAATTCAGGGTCTATGAGGCCGATATTGCAGCATTTGTCTATGGCCAGATTCTTTCCGAACCCGCCTGCCACGTAAAGCTTCGTCACGTCTGAAACTTCAATTCCAGCCGTCTCCATCAGGACTTCAAGTCCCGCCCTTATGGCGCTCTTTGCGAGCTGTACCTGCCTTATGTCGTCCTGGGTCACGGTCACGTTCTGACAAAGGGTGAAGTTTCCGTCGTATTCTTCCCCCATGTTTCCCCGCCTATCTATTATACCGTTTCTCAGCATTTCGCTTACGGCATCTACTATCCCGGAGCCGCATATGGAGTCTGCACGCCCGTCTCCTATGGTTTTTACGTTTATCAGCCTTCCTGCAATTTCCACCGAGAAGACTGCTCCCGGCCGGGCAGGGCCTCCGCAGGAGATGTTTCCTCCCTCCAGAGCCGGGCCAGCCGCCGTTCCCGCAACATATATGCCGTCCCTGTTTCCTACGGCCATCTCCCCGTTGGTTCCCATGTCTATAAACGCCGCCGTCTCGTCCGAGTCAAATGCTCCTGCGACTATCATTCCCATGAGAACGTCTCCGCCCACAAAAGCGCTTAACCCGGGCATCAGCATAAATCCGTCAGTTTCGACAAAGTCCGTAGTAACAGGTCTGTAAGGCGCTGCCGCAAGTCCCGACACGTCAAAGCCTGCAAATATGTGGGTCATAACAGTATTTCCCGCAATATAAGCAGGTATCCTGCCGCCCCTGTCACCGCCTAATCCTCCAATTCCCGCAGATTTAAGCATTTTATCCGTAAGGCTTGCAACGTCATTTCTCACCGCAGCTTTAAGCTCATCCGACCTGCCCTCAAGGCACGCCCTGACTCTTGCTACGACGTCGCTGCCGTAAGCTCTCTGGCTGTTAGTTGTCGTTTCGGAAGCTATTATCTCACCGGTTTCCGTATCGAGCAGGGCTCCCGCTATGGTAGTGGTGCCAAGGTCTATGCAGACAGCAAGGTTTGCAGCAGCCACTGCACCACTTGCCCTGTTTGCCCGCAGGCCCTCACCATCTGCCCTGTTTGCCCGCAGGCCCGTGCCATCTGCCCTGCACCCATCTGAATTCGGGGCCATACTCCCCGCCGCGTTCCCGTCCGGGCCCGGGCCTATACCCTCGGCTACAATTTCTTCCAAAACGTCCGGCACATTCACGGTAACATCTCCTGTCGGGAACATTTCACAGGCTTTCACCCTTTCCCCATCTATGTATACTGTGCACTTACCGCAGATTCCTGCACCGCCGCAGTCGGCCGCAATACCTGCGCCTTCTTCCTGCAAAAGATTAAGCAGCGAAACATTGCCGCTGCAGCCCCTTAAAGTATATGTCCTCAATGTATAACACTCTCCACTGGTTTTTCTTTCAGATTTTGTCCTTTCACGATTATACCATCCCTTGCTTCACTTATACAGAGGTTTTTCCGGCTGGTTTAAGATGCTTTAAGATTGCTTAAAACTAGCGCGTGCTCGGATTATCCGCTAAATCGCAGGTTCACTAGCATGGAAATACTCGGATTTATCAAAGTCTGTAGCAGATAGTAGCACCTGCGCCTTCATTTCAGGGCCCATCGTGGTACTATCTGATGCTATATGCGCCGATTAGTAGCATAATCGTGCTCGGATTGGTTGCAAATGCAGTAAAATCCGAGCACACGCCGCCATAGCAGGGTATTACGGGCGCTCATGCAAACCCCTCCCCTTAACAGCGAAACAACCCCGAGGTGGTCCTTTCGGGGTTGTTTCTGTATTTATATGCCTATTCCATGCCGGACATGTGTTTTCTCGCTTCTTCCATGTCCTCAGGCTGTGACATGTCCATATCCTCGTACTTTACCCATACCGTACCTTTTTTCTTCTTGTAAACGAAGAACATGATGATGGAGATAGGTATGATGGCGTAGCAGGTGAGGAAATCGAACCAGTTGAAGTCGGTGAATACCCACCAGTTGGCTCCGAAGCATACGATTATGCACACGATGATGCAGAACCAGGAACCGTAAGGATAGAACGGCGATTTGTAGCCCAGCTCGTCGAGAGTGTGGCCCTGCTTCATCCATCCTTTTCTGAATCTGTAGTGGGCAACGCTTATAGTCAGCCAGTTGTAAACGCCTGCGATACCGCAGAGGTAATATGCTGCCGTATATGCGACGCCGTCTCCTATGAGGGATGCCACAAAGGCTGTAGCTGCAATGGCTGCAGTGAGAAGTACCGATCTTACAGGTACGCCGTGCTTGCTTATCTTTGCGAAGAACTTAGGCGCATCTCCGCTTTCTGCCATGTGCTGCATGGTTCTGGATGCGGCGTACATGGACGAGTTTCCGCAGGAAAGTACCGACGTGAGAATTACCGCATTCATCAGGGATGCAGCTGCTGCAAATCCTGCGTTTCTGAATATGATGGTAAACGGCGATGCCGCTACGTTATCTTCAGCTGCGTCAAGGAGCGACGGCTCAGTGAACGGAATGAGGGTTGCAACAACGAATATGGTTCCCAGATAGAATATCATCAGTCTCCAGAAAACGGTGTGAACTGCTTTCGGAACGTCTTTTTCAGGATTTTCCGATTCAGCTGCGGAAAGTCCTACAAGCTCAGTATTGGAGAAGGAGAAGGCTGCTACCATCAGAACTCCTACGATTCCGCCTATGCCGTTTACAAACGGAGCCTTTCCGGCTTCTCCTCCATCGAGAACCCAGTTATGGAATCCTGCATCGGTTCCGGAGTTCATTATTCCCACTATCATGAGAACGCCTACTACCAGGAATATGACGGTTACCACAACCTTTATGCTTGCAAACCAGAATTCTCCTTCGCCGAAACCTTTTACGGTAAACAGGTTAAGTGCCAGAAGAACTGCCAGGAACAGCACTGCCCAGAGGGTCGAGCTGGTTCCCGGGAACCAGTACTTTACAATAATTGCGCCTGCAACAAGCTCTGCTGCTACAGTCATGGATGAACCGAACCAGTACGACCATCCGTTGGTAAATCCCCAGGCTTTGTCGACGAATCTGTTTGCATATGCCGTAAACGCTCCCGGAACAGGAAATCTCGTTGCCATTTCGCCAAGAGCAGTCATCATGCAGTAAACTACAACACCCATTATCATGTATGCCACCATGGCTCCGCCAGGACCTGCGTCCTTGATGGTTCCACCCATGGCAAGGAACAGTCCCGTTCCTATGGAGCCGCCTATGGCTATCATCTGAAGGTGTCTTCCCTTTAACCCCCTGTGAAGCTTTTCATTTCCATTGTTATTCTTACTATCGCTCATCTGGAATCTCCTTTCATTCCATAGCATCTATCAATAGCTACATCAGAGTTTGCCTAGTATTTCTACGTCCATATCTCCTCCCTTCTCGAAAAATTCCTTTATCCTGTCCACATACCCGTCATCAGGAGGGGCAAAAGTCTCCTGCTTTCCGCCGATATTTCTCTCCTTTGACACACCGAGACTGTGATACGGCAGGAGAGTGAGTTTCTTGATGCCGTTTTCCCTGTAAAAGTCCAGCGTCCTTTCCATCATGTCCCAGGAATCGTTGAGATCCTTTACCAGGGGCATTCTCATCTGAATCTTGCTTCTGGTTTCGTCGTTTTCCGCAAGAGCTCTGAGATTTGAAAGAATTACTTCGTTTCCGTGCCCCGTGCACTTTTTGTGGACATCCGTATCGATAGCTTTCATGTCGTAGAGGATTCCCTCCACGTTTTTCCTCAGCGCAAGATCCATAAGCTGCTCGCTTCTTCCGTATCCTGACGTATCGAGGCAGACGTTTATACCGAGCTTTGCCGCTTCATCCACCAGGAGGGACACGAACTCATACTGAGAGAGCATCTCTCCGCCGCTTACAGTCATGCCTCCGCCGGTGTTTTCGTAAAAAGTCTTGTCCTGCTCGACTTCGTACATCACTTCGTCCACGGTCATGGCCTTTGCCACCGGCTTCAGCGCCTGGGCATAGCACATGTCGACACACTCCATGCACTTGTTGCAGAGCTTCCTGTCGATATCTATCCTGCCCTCACTGTCCACAAAGATGGCTTTCTGTGGACAGTGAGCTATACAGTAGCCGCATTTTATGCAGCTGTTAGGCATTCTGATTATCTGCTGCGAAAAGTCTATGAGCTCCGGATTGTGGCACCAGACGCAGTTCAGCGGGCAGCCTTTGAGAAAGACCGTAGTCCTTATCCCCGGTCCGTCCTCTGTTGAAAACTTCTGTATGCTTCCTACCAGTGCAGTCATCGCTTCGCTCATATTCTACGCATCCTTTTCAAAATGTGCTGTTCTGTTTATGATGGTGTCCTGTGCGCTCTTGTCAAGCTCGGTAAAGTAAGCCATGTAACCTGCAACACGGACCATCAGACCTTTGTGCTTCTCAGGATTTACCTGGGCATCCTTTAACGTATCCGTATCGACTACGTTAATCTGGATGTGCTCTCCGCCGTGATCGAAGAAGGTCTTTATTACTCCTTCTATCCTCTGAAGGCCCTTTTCGCCTTCAACGCCCTTAGGATCGAATCTCAGGTTGAACAGAGCTCCGTCGTGGAAGTCGCCCTGATCCATTGCGGCAACGGATTTTACGGTAGCCGTAGGGCCGCTTACGTCTCTTCCCATCATAGGGGATGCGTTGTCGCAGAACGGCTCTCCTGCCTTTCTCCCGTCAGGTGTAGCTCCGCATACCATTCCGTGGGATACGTTTACGGTCTGGGAGTGAACGTTGAAGGAGTATCTTCCGCCTCTTGCGTCAGGCCACTGCTGAACGGTATCTGCGATGTAGTGCATCATCTCTCTGTATATGCCGTCTACGTGCTCGCAGTCGTTTCCGAACTTCTCCGGCTTGTTGAGGAGAAGCTGGCGCAGTCTTTCGTTTCCTTCAAAGTTGGAGTCGAGAGCCTTGATAAGCTCATCCATGGTCACGTCTTTATCTTCAAATACACACTTTTCTATTGCGGCGATGGAATCCGCCAGGTTGGCTGCTCCCGTAATGTAAAGACCTGCCGTCGAGTAGTTTGCTCCGCCTTCCTGAACAGATTTTCCTCTCTCCACGCAGCCTTTTGTTACCATGGAGGCAAAGATTACAGGGTACTTTATCATGTGAATGCTCTGCATGATATCGTAGCCTTCCTTAATCAGCTCGTAGTGGTGAATTATCTGCTTCTTCAGGGCATCCTTGAATTCCTCGATGTTCTTGAATTCCCTAGGATCTCCTGTCTGAAGTCCCATGAGCTTTCCGGTGTCCGGATCAACGCCGTTGTGAAGAACGAACTCTATCATCTTGCCCATGTTTACGTAGCCTGCATCAGGAGAACCGTCTGTTCCTCCGCCTCCAGGGCCCGGCTGAATACATCCGATGATGTTCCAGTCTCTCGCCTCTTCCAGCGTGCAGCCTTTGCCGAGAGCCATCTTGATGGCCGTTTTGTCGTTGAAGAATCCCGGATTTGCCTGGCCGTCCTGAATCATCCTGCATCCGAGATCTATGAGATCCTGAGGAGTTTCCTCCCATACTCTTACAGCCAGAACTGGCTGGGTGGTCTTAAGCTGGTTGGCTGCTTCAAGGCATACGTAGGAAAGCGGATTTGTCGCGTCCTTTCCGTCAGGAGTCTGTCCTCCTACGGTGAGAATCTCCCACATAGGATAGCCTGCAAATGAAGTAGCATACCACTTGTCGCGGACCTCGTACACCTCGCAGCACTTCAGGTAGAAGCACTGGAGAACTTCCATGGCCTCTTCTTCAGTCATTTCCTTGTCGTCGATTACCGTCTTCTTATAGTAAGGCCACATGTACTGGTCGAAACGTCCGAAGCTGCATGCGGTAGTGCAGACTTCTATGTGGAAATATACGTGCACGAACCAGATGAGCTGGAGAGCCTGCCAGAAATTTTTCGGAGGATTTTCAGGAACTACCCGGCAGTTTTCAGCAATGGTGAGAAGTTCTTTTTTACGCTTCTCGTCGGTGCATTCGACTGCCTGCCTTTCAGCCTCGTCAGCCATCCTGTGTGCGTATGTAATGAGCGCTTCGCTCTGGATTATGCATGCCGTCCAGTAATTTATCTTTTCCTGGTCTTCCTTGCACTTAGGAATAGTCTTTTCTATGTTTGCCTTGCACTCGTCGATATATCCTCTGATGCCTACCCTAAGAATTTTTTCATGGTCGCATACGGTTTCTCCGGATACGCCGTTTGTAAGACCTACGGTGATTATATCGTCGGCCATGCACTCCCTGATATGAGGAGGTATCACTTTCTTTGAAAGATCCTCCATGGACTTTCCTTCCCAGTAAGGCAGGGTCTCCAGAATCTTCGCCCTGTCTTCAGGAGTGATGTCGTAAGGGTCCTTGCTCCTTACAGGAAAATCGTCTATGTCGCTTATATACCAGGAGCTGGACTGAAATTCAGGGAAAAGATTGGTTCCTCTGTACTTGTCCGTCGCCGTTCCGACTATGAGCTCATCGTCCATTATGAGCGTAGTCATGTTTTCCATTACGTGTTCTGTTACCTTCGCTCTGAAAATCGGAGGTACCTCGCCCGCGTTCTCCTTATATGCTTCAGTTGCAAGAACCAGTCTCTCTGCAGTGATGCACGGCCTGGTGTCCCACAGCTTTTCGCGCATCCTGCTTACTCTTTCGTTTAACATTTTTCTCCCTCTTTCCTCTCACTTTCTAATACTTTTCCATCGGTACTTTATCTTCAGGCGGCGGGAACGATGCGGAAAGCATTTCGATGTCTTCCTCCGTCAGCCTTATGTCGGCTGCGGCAATGTTCTCGTCTATATGGGTTTTCCCCACCGCCTTTGGAATAGCTATAACGTCTTTCTGCCTTAGCACAAAGGCCAGAAGTATCTGAACTATGGATGCGTCGTGCTTCTTTGCTACTGCGGCCACGTTTTTGTCCGTCATCAGTGAAGCCTTTGACACGCCGTCCTGGGTAACCAGATCTCCGGCTCTTCCCGCAGGCCCGTAAGCCATGACCGGAAGTCCCTTCTCCCTCTGCCACGGCAGAAGGTCGTACTCTATGCCGCGGCTTCCAAGGTTGTAGAGAACCTGATTTACGCAGCATTTGTCACCGTCGGGAACCTTCCACAAATCCTCAAGGTCCGCAACGTCGAAATTGGATACTCCCCAGCGCTTTATTCTGCCTTTGTCCTTGAGATCCTCCATGCAGTAGACCACCTCCGAAAGATCGGCGTCCTCCCTCCAGTGAAGGATGTACATGTCCAGATAGTCGGTCTCCATAAGCTTCATGGACCGGTCAAGGCTGCTGTATATGTGCTTTCTGTTGGCGTTCTGGGGGTAGACCTTGCTCACAAGGTAGAGCCTACTTCTATCCTCTCCCCTTATGGCGTGACCCACCACGTTTTCCGCCTTGCCTTCACCGTACATCTCGGCGGTGTCTATCATTTCAAATCCGATGCTCATGCCGTATTTCAGGCCGTCCACCTCTCGCTGAAACTTTTCATCGTCTTCGCCCATCTTCCACGTGCCCTGACCCATCTTCGGCATATAAGATCCGTCAGGCAGCAGAATTTTCGGAAGCTGCTTTTTCTCGTTATTCATCGGCGTTCCCTCCTTTGCAAGGTCTGACCTGTACGTCCGGTAAGCCTTAAACTTCGCCGGACAAAAACGAAATTATCGAAATATTGGTTTCTTTTCGTAATGTATTGTAGTATTATTAACAAAGTAGAACAATAATTTTGTTGCTAAAAATATTAATTTATTGGTTATAATGTAATCGGATGGTTTTCTATATGAAAGGACAAAGTGTGAAAGATGTTATTCGAAAAAACTGCGTATAAAGATGATTTTCCAATAAACATAAGGATACTGAGCGTTGACGAATACCCGGTTCACTATCACCTTGACATAGAATTCGTGTACGTGCTTAAGGGAAACGTATGGCTGAAAAACGGCTACTACAGCTACCTCCTGAAGGAAGGAGATATTTTCGTAAACAGCGGCCACGAGGTTCACGGCCTCCGGCGGGCAGACGGAGATAACCTGGTCGCCGTCATACAGGTCAGCAACTGGTTCTTCACCAGATACTTTCCTTCCCTTCCCATGGCCTGCTTCAGAACGTACACCAGAGACGAGGGAAACACCCGCCTTGACACACTGCGGCGTATGATGCTTCAGATCATGTTAAGCTACTACCGCCGCAGCTTCAACTACAAGAGCAAATGCACCCTGCTCATGGTAGATGCCATAGAGTACATCATCAAATGGTTCAACCTCTTCGCCTTTGACGGCGATACGGTGGTAAACGCAGGCAGCGACGATCCCGTAATCATCGGCAGAATCAGCCGGATAATAACGTACATTTACGCCAATCATTCCACCAGAATCACCCTGGATGATATCGCCGCCAGCGAACACTTAAGCTCATACTACATATCCCACCTCATAAAGAACTACATGGGAATAAGCTTTCAGGAGTTTCTCTGCTTTGCCAGGGTGGAAAGCTCTGAGATAGAGCTCCTGGAAACGGACGACAAAATCAGCACCGTCGCCAGAAACGCCGGATTTTCCACGACGGCATACTACGAAAAATATTTCAGAAAGTGGTTTCATGAAAGCCCTTCGGAGCACAGGGAAAAGCTGAAGGGCTACACCTTAAGCAATGAAAATCCGCCTAAGGTGACCGTTCCCCCTGAAAGCGTCATCATACCGAGGCTTCAGCAGTATCTTTCCACACTGGAGGGTCAGAATCCCAACGCCTTTCCTTCCGGCTACCACCAGCTGTCCCTTTCCGTTGAAAAGGATGCCCGGCCTGTCATGGAGATAAACCACAGACTCCACCTCATCGTAACGGCAGAAGATGTTAAGGTGATGGCCCACAGGCTCTGGTACGCCCTCGAAACCCTTGAACCGGAAACGGTAATAGTAGCAGGTGAAGAAGGCGCGGATTTTGACGAGCTTTCCCGCATAGCTGTGAAAATAAGAAAAGGAGGCTTTGACGCCTCCCCGTCCAGAGAAATCTTTGCCCGCAAAGACGGCTTTTACGGTGCGGATTCCGTCGCATCATTTCACCACATATTCAACAGGTTCTGGGGGACTTCCTCTCCCATACACTGCTTTTTAAGAGATCAGGGCGATTCCTCCCGCACGCTGAGAGGCTCCCTGTCCTGCTTTACGTCGTCCCAGATTCAAAAACCTGCATTCCACGGGTACAGCATTTTAAGCAGGCTCAAAGGCAGCCTGATTTACGAGAACAAATACTATTCCGTCATAAGATGCGGCGAGGCAGCTGGCGTAACAGGTGCCGAGGCAGCCAGCAGAGCGGGCGGCGGAACGTATGCCGAAGCAGGCGGTAGGAAATCCCCTTTCTACATTATCCTCACCATGAACTACAGCGAAGATATAGAAAGGCTTTGCACCAGGAAGAATACGCCTTTTGACGTGAATTCCGTAATAACCGGTTTTACGGATCAGGTGGACATAAACATGAGCATATCCGTAGACCCCGGAAAATACAACATCGTCAAATTCGCCTTTGAACGGGAGGACAACATATTCGCCTACATGGCCCAGCTGGGATTCCCTGACAGGATCAGCCTGCCCGGCGACTGGCACCAGCTTCTCACCACCCGCTCCCACATAAACGTATCGTCGGTTACAGCATCGGACAGGCTGAACCTGACCCTCACCGCAAAAGGCGTAAGCTTTCAGGTCACCGCAGTGATTCCCGCAGAGTGATGGTACGAGTCTACAGGTCTACGGGTCATCGTGTTCGACTTTGAAGGCAAAATCGTGCTGTGAGGTCGAACGGATTTTCGCCCTCAAAGGCTTCTATGGCTTTCCAGGTCGAACAAATTTGCAGTTTGCAGCCGTTATATAGCTGATAAGTTCGACCTTAAACTTCAAACTTGCGCTTAACATCGAAAATCCGTTCGACCCCAAGGCGAAAAAATGACGATTTTGTCGAAAACGGCTTCTAACTGCTTCTGACTGCTTCCGTTAACTGCCACACCAATCCTATAACAATCATCCGAAGGCGCTGTAGCTTACGTGGTCCACGCATGCGGTCTCTACCCTGCCGCTTTCAAGATACTTTATTATATCGTCACGGCTTCCCGTTATGCAGTACTTCTTCGTGGTGATACTGTCCATGGTTTCGGCTTCCGCAATTAGAGTATCGAGAATGCCGTCCACATTCCTGTAATACATGGTGTTGTTGTAGTTTAGCCCCATGGCGTCTTTGTACAGGCCGCTATATTCCCTCAAAGTCCTCAGATTATCAAGGTAAGGTTTCACAAGCTCTTCTGATGAAAGCTCGCTTCGCCTGTCCTCTTCGGAATAGGCTGCCGCTTTTGCACTTATGTTAAGACCGGCAAGATAATCTAAGCCCTCGCCGTCCGTATAGCCTTTTTCTACCTGAACCCACGTAGCTTCAAGGCTTCCCGTCATCTGCGCCCTCAGGTCATCTACGTCCACCGCATCGAAGGCTTCTATGGACATGTCGAGAGTCGCGGACTGAGGAAGCTTCCTTATTTCTTCGATGAGGTTTTCAAGTTCTGCTGCCTTTTCCTCACCCGTGCCCGCTCCGTAATAGTGTTCGTTCCACGCAAAAGGCCCGAACATCGGATTTATCAAATGATACGGGTCGTCCTTTATGGACAGCTTCCCAAGCTTCATTGAAAGGGTTCCCGTCACGGACTCCCGGCCTCCTCCCGCTATGGCGCTGGTTATGAACATGGTAATGTCATACCTGGAAAAACCTTTGCTGTCCACATCAACGGTATATATTTCAACGTACGGCGTGCTGACCTCATAGTAAGCCGAAAGAAGCTTTTCAAGCTCCGTCCTCTCTACCCTTGCGCCATCCTCCCCGGTCAGTCTG
>CASFAX010000021.1 GCA_949292945.1 uncultured Bacillota bacterium
GTCATATTCGATACCCTCCTCGGTATAATACCCCTGCTCAAGGGAAGCTGGGTGGATACCCTCTGGACCCTGTTCAGATGGCCTGCCGCCATGGCGCTGTACTTTTTCATGGTGTCGCTGAACTACTACATACTGCCGCGGGAACGGCTGAAATACAGGCAGATACTTCCGGGCAGCATATTCGGGGCTCTGGGCATGTTCGTGATGACCATAGTGTATTCGGCGTACGTAAGCCACGCCGTGACCTACGACCTGATATACGGATCTCTTGCCAGCATAGTCGCTCTCATGTTCTGGTTTTATCTAATATCTTGGGCTCTGAGCCTGGGTGTGGTGTTCAACAAGCTCTGGCGGGAGACGGCGTAGATTTTTTGCGCAGGCGCGCCGGCCGTACAGCGCACATTTTGTCAAAAGAAAGGTATAGGAATGAAGAAGATACTCATAATAATAAATCCAAAGGCGGGCAAGGAGGAGGGAAGCCGAAATCTTGCCTATATAATAGATGTTTTCTGCCGCAGAGGATACAGGGTTGCAGTGGAGACTACAGCCGCGAGAGGCGACGGAACGGAGATAGCAAAGCGGGAAGCCGGGAATTTCGACACTCTGGTTGCCATAGGCGGAGACGGAACCTTTAACGAAGTGGTGGAAGGGGTGCTCCTTTCGGGAAAGGATATTCCCATAGGATATATACCTGCGGGAACCACCAACGATTTTGGCGCAAGCCTGGGCATACCATCCGACATGGTAAAGGCGGCGGAAAAAATAGCGGAAGAAAAAGTCAGGGTAATCGATATAGGCTCGTTTAACGGAAGGTATTTTTCCTACGTTGCATCTTTTGGCGCCTTCACAAAAGCGTCATACGAGACTCCTCAGAGCGCAAAGAACGCCCTGGGACACCTGGCGTACATACTTGAAGGAATCAAGGACATTCCGTCCATAAGGGCGGAGCGGCTCAGCTTTAAGACCGAGGACAGAGAGTACAGCGGAAAGTATCTCTTCGGCGCAGTGAGCAATTCTACGTCCATAGGGGGCATATTGACACTGCCTGACGACGAGGTGGACATGGGAGACGGCAAGTTTGAGGTGCTTCTGGTCAAGGCTCCGTCAAATCTCATAGAGCTGAACCAGATAATTCTTGCCATAACCACCAGGGATTTCAAATCTTCCCACCTGGAGTTCTTCAGCGCGTCGGAGATTACCGTGGAGGCGGACCCTGAAATGCCGTGGACTTTAGACGGGGAATATCAGGCCGGATCCGATGTGATTCACATAGAAAACGTGCATAAAGCTGTAAAAATACTCCTGTAATATTAGTTTTTGAGAATAATTATTAATTGTATACAGCCATTTCTTAAGAAATCTTAAGAAATCTTAAGAAATTAAAAACGTTGAAATTTAAAGGATTTTAGCGTTTTTTCTTTGTGAAAACTATGTGAAATATTAAGAAATCGGTTGACTTTGGGGTGAATATAGGGTAGTATCACTTTTGTCAGTGCGGCGGGGATTTTTCAAAGGGAATTCCCGACACGCGGAAAGGATGAAAGATGAGTTTTTTAGACGAAGTTAAATCTAAGAAATACGCCATCATCGTGCTGGCTTCTCTGATCATCGGAGTGATATCCACCACACTGGGAGCTGCTACAGTTACGGCTTATGCGGCGACTACGGATTATTACGCGGTGAAGATCGGAGACGAAACTGTTGCTGTGACAGGTACACAGGAAGAGGCTAATGCAATAATCGATGGCGTAAAGAATCACTACGTTACCGAGGGCGCAGAAGTGCTTTCCATAAAGTGTGATCCGGCTATAACCACTGAAATCCTGTCGGTAAAGAGATCCGACGAAACTCCGGAGGTTGCAACTGATCTTCAGGAGGTTACAGAGTACATCCTGACCGGAACCGAGGAAGAGACGGTGTACACCGTTGAGACAGGAGATACGGTTTGGGATATAGCTTCGGAATACGGATTTACGGTAGATGAGATTCAGGCTATGAACGAAGGTGTGGATATCGAGGGGCTTTACCCCGGAGATACCTTAAACCTTACGGAGTACAGGCCGATGGTAAATGTGACTGTTGAGCAGAAGGTAACGTCAGAGAAAGAAATACCTTTTGAGACAGTGACAAAGGATTCAGATGAGCTCTACGAGGACGAAACCAAAGTAGAGACTGAAGGTGAAAAGGGTTCTGAACTCGTAACGGAACAGATAGTGACCGTTAACGGAAAGGTTACATCCTCTACAGAGCTTTCCAGCGAAGTGACGAAGGAACCTGTTGACGAAGTAGTTCTCGAGGGAACAAAGGAAAGAGCAGCGAGCGCAAGCTCAGGTTCGGGCTCCAGCAGCAATTCCGGTTCCTCCAGTGCTTCCTACAGCGCACCTTCCAATCCGAACGGAGCTGCCATTGCAAGCTTTGCATGTCAGTTCGTCGGAAACCCTTACGCATACGGCGGCACCAGCCTGACGGGCGGAGCCGACTGCTCGGGATTCGTATATGCAGTATATAACGCATGCGGAATCAGCATTCCGAGAGTTCCTACAGCAGCAGGCTACGGAATCTCCTATTCACAGGCTCAGCCGGGAGATATTCTGGTTTATCCGGGACACGTTTCCATCTACATCGGCGGAGGCAGAGAGGTTCACGCAGTTAACCCTAGACTGGGAATCGCAATAACCAACGTAGGTTATGTGGGACCTGTAGTAGGCGTAAGAAGAATAGCGTAACTGCCAGAGTAACCAGTGTAAGTTAAGCTACAATTTACTAAATATGTGAAAGACGAGCGCTTTGACGGCCGCGAGATGTGCGGCCTGCCGAGGCGCTTTTTTAGTTGGGGGGCGCGCTAGCTCGCTTCGGCGAGAGGTTCCCCCCCCCATCGGTGCTCGGATTTCGCGCAAAATCAGAAATTCCTAGCACAAAAAGACTCGGAATCGGTAGCCGTGATATGAAATAGTACCATCAGAACGGCTCAAATCAGGCTCTGCGTGGTACCGACAGAAGCAATTTCACTGAAATAGTAGCACTTTCGTACTCGTGAAATCAAAAATCAGTTGTGAATCCGAGCATGAGCTTAAATATCTGTTGAAACAGGATTCGATTTCCGCTAAAATATCTGCAAGGGAAGCTTCAATGTGGTATGACAGGAGAATCCGGATGGCAAATATTGGCATAGCCTTTGCAACCAACTAGCCAACCAACCAGACCTTAGGTAGTCAGGCATTTTTTAGTGTCTTTAATTTAATATGTGAAAATATCAGAGCGCGCTGCGCCCTGCGGTAAACCGCAAGGCATGGCGTGCTTTTTTGATTGGTTTGAAAAAAAGGAGGCGGAAATGAAGATGAAGAAGCGAATTTTAAGCGCATTTTTTATGATAGCGATGGTATTTACAATTTACCCTCAAGGCGCTTTTGCGGAAGGTGAAGATAGTTCTAATAAAGCATTGCAGTTAGGAACGGGGAGTATAACATGTTATTCTGCTGCCGACGGACATGACTACATTTATTTTGGAGAATGGGAAAATTCTCCCGTTAAATGGAGAGTACTTGACGACCAGACCAATACGGGGAATAATGGATTATTTCTGCTATCAGATGAATTAATTGTTACGCACAATGGAGGTAACATAGGTGGTGTTGAGTTTGATGACACCAGCAATGAATGGCAAGGAAGTAATGCTCAATCATGGTGTAAAGACTTTGCAACTGCGTCGTTTACTGATACTGAGTTGTCTTCAGTTATAAAAACGATAAAAGATGACGAAGAATATACTACGATGGGAAATCAAGAGTATACCTCTGTTGCGAGAACTCAGATATTAAATGGGGATCAGATTTTCTTCTTATCATTACAAGAAGCCACAAATCCTGATTATGGATTTAGTGATGACAGCTCCCGTATTGCATACTTTGATGAAATAAACTCATTCCATTGGTATATTCGTTCTAAGGTTGATTCTAATATTACAATTCTCTTAGTCGAAGATGACGGTGAAATACAGCAGTATGTATTTAATATCAGTGGAGATGCAGGAAAGCATATTCTTCCTGTGAGACCGGCTTTCAATATGGATACTTCAAATGTCCTTTTCACATCGGCTGCCGAAAAGGGGAAAATTACAGGGATAGGAGAAACACTTTCATCGGTTGCTGATTATACCGGCAGTGAATGGAAGCTGACGCTTTTGGACAACACTCGCAGTAGTTTTACGGTTGATGACGGTGAAGCAAAAACTTCGGCAGAGGTGGGATATTCAAACTGGAGTATTCCTATTACTTATTCCGGCGCACAGACAGGCGAAAACGAATATGTCTCCGTCCTTCTTTGCCGCAACAGGCGATAACGGCGGCACACTGTCGAATGTTGAACCTGGCATGAAATATAGCACGGACAGCGGCGTAAACTGGAATGATGTTACCGGCACATCAATGGAGCTTACCGGCGTAACGGCGGAAAACGATGTAAAGGTATATAAGCCGGGCGACGGCAGCACGACTTCCGACTCTGACATTCAGACCATTGATATAACACAGGCTGCGACGCCTGCGGGAATCGGTAAGACAGACTGCACTACTACCGCTCAGAACAACGGGCAGATTACAAGCGTTAACAGCACGATGGAATACAAGCTATCCACAGATATCGATTGGACGAAAATTTCGGGCACGGCGGTAACAGGTCTTTCAGTGGGGACTTATGAGGTCAGGGTAAAGGCGAACGGAACGGTTTTGGCTTCACTTGCCACTACCGTTACAATTTCAGAATATGTAGCTCCTTCCACTCCGTCCGGTGGAGGAACGATAATTTCCAAACCGACCACTTCCCGTATAGCAGGAGATGACCGTTTTGAGACTGCTGTAAAGGTAGCAGACCAGCTGAAAAAGGAACTTGGCGTAACCAGGTTTAATGCAATAGTAGTCGCATATAGCGATGAGTTTGCTGATGCATTATCAGCCTCAGCCTTTGCCCAGAAAAATGAAGCTCCAGTCGTGGTGGTAAATGAGAACAACGAGGAATACGTCAAGAAGTACATCAAGCAGAACCTCGTCAAAGGCGGCAAGGTCTATATCATGGGTGGAAACGCAGTAGTAAGTGAGAGGTTTGAAAACAGCTTATCAGGATACGATGTTACACGCTTTGGCGGTGATAACAGATATGAAACAAATTTGTTGACACTTAAGCAGCTTAATTTAACGGGAAAAGATACCATCATCATCGCATCAGGTCTCGATTATGCGGATGCGCTTTCAGCATCATCAACGGGGCTACCGATTATGATAGTGGGAGAAAAGCTGACAGACTCACAGGTTGCATTTCTTAAGACTTTAGGCGAAGATGATAACTACTACATTGCAGGAGGAACTGCCGCAGTAAGCAGTGAAGTAGAAAAGCAGCTTAAAGCTCTTAACATTGGAACAGTAAATCGCCTTGCGGGAGATAACAGATATGAGACAAGTGCGCTTCTTGCAGAGGAGTTTTACGGCAGGTCTGGCGTAGCGTACATTGCTTCGGGGGATGATTTCCCTGACGGTTTGACGGGCGGAGTTCTCGCAGGACTTTCAAGAGACGGTAAAGGAGCACCACTTCTTCTTGTAAATGAACATAACACTGATAACGCAGCATCATACATTGAAGACGCAGGAGTCAGAACTGTAAAAGCGATAGGCGGAACTACTGCCGTATCCGATGAAGTGCTTAAGGCAGTAATCTAATCATAAACTTATACGAGCGGAGGAGAAGTCTTCCGCTCTATTATATTGCGGTTATGTAAAGTGCCTCTAAAACAGAGCTCAGACCTTAACAAAGTTAAGGCTTGAGCGATAGTCTGAGGGGCTTTACTTAACCGGGACGAAAGTTAGAGGTGAAAAGACGGTTACGGGCAAGAAAACGGCATTGAAATTAACAATTAATGGTAATTATTTGCTTAAAATCAGCTTCAGTCAGCGTGAAACACGGGTAGAAAGGACATCAGTTAAGGCTTCAGGCGTACGCAAGCTCGTGTTACCTTAACTTTGTTAAGGTCAGAATGCTGAAATACGGCGTATTTACTTAACTGCCCATTGAGCGTATGGGGATTGCACCTTTTGATAAACTACGGAAAGCGAAGAGTTTGACTTGGCGATGGCGACGTGGCAAAAATGTCAAGGTGAAATTTTACCTTGCATGGACACCAAAGGCGAAAGGTCAAGGGAATCGGCGCTTGGCACAGTAAACGCCTTGACATTTTTGCATATCAGCAGGTGATTAGTAGAAAAACACATTGACGAAAGTGCTATCTAATCACATTTTGGTCAAACAGTCACGGCAGCCCGCCCATATCCTGTATCCCGCATCCTCGCACCGCCTGCGCTCCCCTCATTCTACGCCCTGCTCCCCAGGTTCGGGTCGTACAGGTCTCGTGCAGGTGTCGTCGCTTTACGGCTTGAAAAGGGGAGTTTTTTTCAGTATAATTTAATAGTTAAGGCGTAATTGGGACTGGCAGCGAGCAGAAGCTCCATCGGCGACCTGAAGGGGCATCGCTGGCGACTTGCAGAGCAGCTTGCAGCACAGACCGTGGAGATACTACAGCGCAGCGCGTGGCGGCGCCGGCGGTTTGCGAGATTTTACAGACGACTTGGAAAGGAGGAGCAGAATATGGAAAACAGGCTTATAGATCAGGATGTGCTTTACGAAGAATCCCTTGAGAAGATTTTGGCGTACCTGGAAGAGAAGAAGTATTTCAAGGCGCGAGATGAGCTCCTCCGGTTTAACGCGGTCGATATTGCGGAACTTTTGGAGGAAGTGACGGAAGAGGCGGGGCTGCAGAAGACTGTGATTCTTTTCAGGCTGCTGCCTAAGGATGTTTCCGTAGAGGTTTTTTCGGAGCTTCCGTCAGACGACCAGGTCGATATCATAAATGAGATAACGGATAAGGAAATAGACTACATCGTGGCGGAGATGGATTTTGACGATAAGATAGACGTGCTGGAGGAGCTTCCGGCCAACGTTGTAGACAAAATCCTGGAAAAGACGCCAAAGAGTGAGAGAAAGCTCATCAATACGTTTCTGAACTATCCGGACACCTGTGCCGGAAGCCTGATGACGCCGGATTACATAAGCCTTCAGAAGGACTGGACAGTGGCGAGGGCTCTTGAGCACATAAAGAAGGAAGGAATGGATGCGGAGACGGTCTACACCTGTTACGTTAAGGATACGGGAAGAAAGCTCATCGGAATAGTATCCCTTGCTACTCTCGTCATAACCGACGACAACGTCAGGGTTAAGGACATCATGAGGACCGACTTCGTGTATGAAAATGTTTACGAGGATCAGGAGGAGGTAGCCGAGGACTTCAAGCGTTACGGATTTCTGGCTATTCCTGTCGTTGATAACGAGGACAGGCTGGTGGGAATCATCACCTTCGACGATATTCTGGACGTAATGGAAGAAGAGGCTACGGAGGATATAGAGAGGATGAACGGAGTCATCGACTGGGAGAACTCCGACAAGGACTACCTGGACATATCCGTAAAGCAGCACGTTTTAAACCGTCTGCCGTGGCTCATAATTCTCATGGTGGCTTATGTTTTTACGGGAATGATAATAACCAGGTTTGAGGCGACTCTTTCCCAGGTCATATGCCTTGTGGCCTACATGCCGATGCTCATGGGTACCGGCGGAAACACCGGCTCCCAGGCGGCAACTCTCATAATACGGGGACTGGCCACAGGTGAAGTGGAGACGTCGGATGCGCTGGCGGTTTTGTGGAAGGAAGTGAGGGTAGGCTTTGTCATAGGAGTTATACTCAGCGCCCTTAATTTCGTGCGGGTCTGCTGGATAGACGGAAACGGCGTCATGGTGGCTCTGACGGTCTGCACGGCCATGCTGTTCATAGTCATGTTCGCAAAGATCATCGGCAGCATGATACCGCTTCTGGTAAAGAAGATTAAGCTTGACCCGGCGCTTATCGCAAACCCTGCAATTTCATCGGTTTCGGACATCGTCGCCCTTACCATATACTTCCTGATGGCTATGCTTTTCCTGCATCTTTAGGAGGTGAAATAATGGAGGTAAGAGGTTACACCGTTTCTGAATACGTCGGCAGTTTCTTTCCGCCCCGGGACAGGTTTTCTCACAAAGGGGATTACGGGCGGGTTCTCATCGCCGCCGGCTCCCGCGGCATGGCCGGCGCCTGTGCTTTTTCGGCAAAATCTGCCCTGAAGACGGGAAGCGGCCTCGTGATGATTTTGACGGAGGACGCAAACGTGCCTGTACTACAGTGCCTGGTGCCGGAAGCCATATGCCTGAGCGAAGAGGATGCTTTTGGAAAACTTGAAGGCTTTGACGCTGTTGCGGCAGGCTCCGGCATGGGAAAGACGCAGGAAGCTGCTGAAAGGCTTGTAAAGATTTTTGAAGGCTTTGCGGGGCCGTTGGTTCTGGATGCGGACGGACTTAACATGCTTTCGGAAAACCCGGCTGTTTTTGCAGCTTTTGACAGAAGGAGAAAAGCCGGAGGGAAGACAGTCATAACCCCTCACATGGGAGAAGCCGCAAGACTTCTCGGAAGGGACAGCCTTAAGGGCGAGGACAGGATGAAGATCTGTGAAGCCCTATTTGAGAAGTACGGCGCGGTCACGGTGCTCAAAGGTCACGAAACCTGCGTGGCGTCGGAAGACGGTGTATGGCTTAATTCCACGGGAAATCCGGGGATGGCTACGGCAGGCTCGGGGGATGCCCTTACCGGTGTCATAGTGTCTCTTTTGGGACAGGGATGTGGTGAAGTCGATGCAGCCAGAGCCGGAGTGTATATTCACGGACTGGCGGGAGACATCGCAGCAGAAGAGATGGGAGAATATTCCGTAACGGTTACGGATATTATAGATAAAATTCCGGCCGCTGTGCGCCGGATAAGCAGCACACCACTATACATGGAGTAAGGAGAAGGACAGATAATGGACAAGAAGTATTTTGAGGATATTGCTGCCAAAATCAGAGTCGACGTTATAAGGGCCATATACCACGCAGGGTCGGGTCACCCGGGCGGAAGTCTTTCCGCCGCCGACATCGTTACGGCCCTCTATTTTAAGGAGATGAACATCGACCCGAAGAACCCGGACAAGCCGGACAGGGACAAGTTCATACTGTCAAAGGGTCACGCGGGCCCGGTGCAGTATGCGGCTTTAGCCGAGAGGGGGTATTATCCGGTGGAGGATATGATGAGCCTGAGAAAGCTGGGCAGTCCGTTTCAGGGACACCCGAACATGCACAAGGTTGCCGGTATTGAGATGTCAACGGGCTCTCTCGGTCAGGGAATTTCCGTGTCCGTAGGAATGGCTCTTGCGAACAAGATAGACGGAAATCCGGGCAGGATCTACACCCTTTTAGGCGACGGAGAGATTCAGGAGGGCCTGGTGTGGGAGGCCGCAATGTCGGCGGCCCACTATAAGCTGGATAATCTGGTGGCGATTCTCGATTACAACGGACTTCAGATAGACGGCCCCAACGAAAAGGTCATGACCGTTGCCCCTGTGGACGAGAAATTCAGAGCCTTCGGGTGGAACGTCATCGTAATAGACGGACACGATTTTGAGGAGATATTTAAAGCCTTTGACGAGGCGAGAGAGTGCAAGGGAAAGCCGACTGCAATCATAGCGAAGACCCACAAGGGTAAAGGCGTTTCCTTCATGGAGGACGAAGCGGGCTGGCACGGCAAGGCTCCTGACGAGGCGCAGGCAAAGCAGGCAGTAGAGGAACTTGGAGGTGAGTGGTAATGGCAGACAAAATCGCAACGAGAGCAGCTTACGGAAAAACCCTCGTAAAGCTGGGAGAGACCAATAAAGACCTTATCGTCATGGACGCCGACCTTTCAAAATCCACTATGACGGCTGAGTTTGCAAAAGCTTATCCAGAGAGATTCTTCAACATGGGAATAGCCGAGCAGAACCTTTACGGTACAGCCGCGGGTCTCGCCCTTTCGGGAAAGACGGTGTGCGCATCCACATTTGCCATGTTTGCAGCGGGAAGAGCTTTTGAGATAATAAGAAATTCCATAGGATATACGGGGGCCAACGTTAAAGTCTGCGCGACCCATGCGGGAATCACAGTAGGCGAGGACGGGGCCAGCCATCAGACTTTCGAGGACATCGCTCTCATGAGAACCATTCCGGGCATGACAGTCGTAAACCCTAGCGACGCTGTAAGCGCGGAAAAGCTTTTGGAGCAGGTAATCGGATTTAAAGGTCCTGCATACGTAAGGCTGGGACGAGCCGCAGTTCCTGTTTTCTATAACGAGGAGGATTCGGTTACGCTGGGAAAGGCCAACGTCCTTCGGGAAGGCCGTGACGTAACAGTAATAGCAACGGGCATAATGGTTTCCGAAGCCATGATGGCGGCGGCTCAGCTTGCAGAGGAAGGCATTGACGTAGGCGTCGTTGACATGCACACCATAAAGCCTTTGGATGAGGAGGCCATAGTGAAAGCAGCCAGCACCACCGGCAAAATCGTTACAGCTGAGGAGCACTCCGTAATCGGAGGCCTGGGCTCAGCAGTAGCTGAGGTTACTTCCAGACTCTGCCCTGTGAGAATAGAGATGGTGGGGCAGCACGATACTTACGGCGAGTCGGGAAAGCCTGAAGAGCTCAAGGAAAAGTACGGAATGACGGCAGCTGACATCGTAAAGGCTGTCAGGGAGATATATTGATAAGTGATAGGGCGGCGTCCTGGATATTCATTACGCCGCCTATTTGCGTGCTGTCGGTGCCGCCGGTGTCTCTTTTCGTGCCGCCAGTGTCGTCGATGCTGCCGGTTCGATGAAAGAGCTGAAATTGCACCTTGAGGTCGAACGGTTTTTCGACCTCAGAGCGCGAAGCTGCCGTTAAGGTCGAAGAAAAACGGCGGAAAACTAAATTTGGGCGGGTGTAAGTTCGACGTAAAGTGCCGATTTAATCATTGACGTCGAAAAACCGTTCGACCTTTGATGCAAAAAACCGGTCTGGCGTCGAACACGCGCGTGACTGAACACGCGCGGAAGACTCTTTGAGCGCGCGTCGAGGGAAGGCGGGAAAGTGAACAAAAAGTAAACTAATGGAAAAGAAATTAAAAGGTGAGAAGGTAAAAGTTAAAATCGTTGACATGGCAGACAGCGGAGCCGGAATCGGAAAGGATGAAGGCTTTGCTGTATTTGTTCCGGGAGCGATTACAGGAGACGTTGTGACGGCTGAGCTTACGAAGGTGAAGAAAAACTTTGCGGAAGGAAGGCTCATATCCGTTGACGAACCGTCTGAAAACCGGGCGGAGCCTTTTTGTCCTGCCATTGGCGAGTGCGGAGGCTGTCCGTTCGGCGTTATGAAGTATGACGCCCAGGCAGAGGTCAGAAAAAAGCATCTTTCCGACAAGCTTCAGAGGATAGGAGGCGTGGAAACGGCAGGAATAACCGGGGACACCGTTACCATGGAATACCCGTTCAGGTACAGGAACAAAGCCGTCATGGAGATTACTGCAGGAGGACTCATAACTCTTAAGGGCGGAATCCAGAAAAACGCCGGGGAGCCTGCAATAGGCTTTCACCGCCGGAAGAGCCATGACGTTGTGGACTGCGGGGACTGCATGCTTCAGGCGCCGACGGTGGCCGCAGCGGCCCGGGCCGTAAGGGAATTTATGATTTCTGATAACATAACGGCTTACGACCCTAAGTGGGAAAAGGGCCTCATGCGTCACATGATGATGAGGACGGCTTTCGGCACCGGTGAGGTAATGGCAGTCTTTGTCATAAACGGTAAGGGAATTCCGGGAGCAGCCAAGCTCATCGAAATGCTGGACGAGGCCATATACGAACTGCCTCCGGGACCGGGAGGAATCGAATACAGCCTTGAAAGCGTCGTAATCAGCAGGAAGAAGGGAAACGGACAGGGAAGCGTTTTCGGGGATGAGTTTGTAACCCTTGCGGGAAGTCCGGTTATCCATGAGCACATAGGCGGGCTGGATTTTGAGATTTCTCCGGCGTCCTTCTATCAGGTCAATCCGGTGCAGATGGAAAAGCTCTACGACATCGCCGCAGATTTTGCGGGAGGAGAGAAAGGCCTTGCAGGAAAGACTGTCCTCGACCTTTACTGCGGCGTGGGAAGCATCGGCCTCTGGTTTGCGAGAAAGGGTGCAGGCAACGTCGTAGGAATAGAATCGGTAAAGGATGCGGTCATAGACGCTAACAGAAATGCCGTTATAAACGGAATCGTAAATGCCAGGTACATATGCGGAAAGGCTGAGGAGGTTTTGCCGAAGCTGGCAGCCGGCGAAGAGGTCGGAGGAATAACCCTGGAAAGGGCCGATATAGCGGTGCTTGACCCGCCGAGAGCAGGGTGCAGGGAGGAACTTTTGGATGCTGTGGCTGCGGCGGGGGTGAAGGAAATCGTGTACATCTCCTGCGACAGCGGGACCCTTTCAAGGGATGTAAAGTACCTTTCGGGTCTTGGCTACGTTCTGACAAAGGCTGTACCTGTGGACATGTTCCCTCATACGGCTGAATCGGAGGCTGCAGCACTTCTGGAGAGGGTATGAAGGGGAAATAACCGGAAGGGAAACGGAGAGGAAGAAAATAAAAGTATTGCATAGAAAATGAAAATAATGTAAAATAAAGTAAATCAAATCCGGTGACGAAGCGCACAGCTCAGGAATCGTGGCGCGTGGCTCACGGCTCGAAGACCGAAGCTGACGACTCACGGCTCAAGGCTTAGAGTTTATGATAAAGGATGCGGGGGAATCTGATGTTCAGGGATAGATTTGCGGTTAAATACAGAAACGGCGGAGAGACTGCGCCTGCGCTGCGGGTGAGACGCATCGCCGTAACGGGAACAGGAGAGTGCGTAGGTGCGACCCTTGTTGCATCGGGCCTCTGCCTGTTTTTTGCCCGTAAAGGGGTAAATGTAAGCTATACGGAAGTGGGAAAGCCGTCCGAGATGAGGCGGCTCATGTACGACATTTTGGCTCTCGACAGGCGGCTGGGGGAAGAGAACGTGAAGTCCGTATACGGCGCGGTGAAGGATTCGGAGCCTTTGAAGGACGGGGAGAACCGTGCAGAAGGAGTGTTCTGGCGGGTTATAACGGCAGAAGACGCTGAAAGGGGAATAGAGCTCGATCCGGCGGAGACTGCCAGGCTCATATCGACGGCCTGCGGAATGGTGCAGATCTTCGACATACCGGCGAGAGAGGATTTTAACAGACATCTTCTGGATATGGATTTAATAGTTGCAGTTGCCGATCCCATGCCGTCAAAGCTTCTGCGCCAGAAGGACAGAATAAAGGCCATAAAGAGAATCGCATCTGCCGGAAACAAGGTGATATGGGTTGTAAACCGCATGAACGGCGGGGTAAGCAGGAGGCAGGTGCAGGGATTTCTGCGGGAGGAGCAGATTTTGTACGGAGAGGAGATACCGGCCGAAAAGATATATAACGCCGAGTTCAGGTGCGCCCTTCCCCACGGTGACGGAGATGTAATGGCAGAATATGACAGCATTTTCACTAAAATTTCACAAAGTATCGGGATATAATGGCCCGGGGCGGTTTAAAAAAAGCCCGTTTTGTAGTATAATAGCATCTGTGCATGCTACAAATTATTAAAGAGGTAATTTAATGATAACCCTTGAAAATGTTACCAAAACATATTCCAGCAACATAGGGCTTGAGAACGCCAGCATACATATAGACAAGGGCGATTTCGTGTTTCTGGTAGGCCCCAGCGGCGCCGGGAAATCCACGTTTATCAAGCTTCTGCTGAAAGAGATAGACGCCGATTCAGGCAGCATTATAGTGGACGGTCAGGAAGTGACCCGGCTGAGCAACAGGGAAGTTCCCCTTCTCAGGAGGAAGATAGGCATAGTTTTCCAGGATTTCAGACTTTTGCCGAAGAAGACGGTCTATGAGAACGTGGCCTTTGCCATGGAGATTCTCCATAAATCGAAAAAGCAGATAAAGAAGAGAGTTCCCCAGGCTTTGTCCCTGGTGGGAATTCCCGATAAGGCGGATAAATACCCGGACGAGCTTTCCGCGGGAGAGCAGCAGAGAGTTGCCATAGCCCGCGCCATAATAAACAAGCCGTCCCTTCTCATAGCCGACGAGCCTACGGGCAATCTGGATCCGGCCACGGCTGACGATATAATGGATCTGCTTAACAAGATAAACATGTCGGGGACCACCATAGTGATGGTAACCCATGCAAAGGATATAGTTGACAAGATGAACAAGCGTGTTATAGCCATAGAGTCCGGCCACATCGTAAGAGACGAGCAGGGTCAGTACGGCTATGCCCATGCCCAGGACGATGTGAAGGAGGAGGTCTTTGACGATGCGTACGATAGGCTATAATCTGAAGCAGGCCTTCCTCCAGATAGGCAGAAACAAGGGTATGAGCCTGGCGTCGGTCTTTGCCATAACCGCAATGATGCTCATACTGGGACTCTTCTTCGTCATAACGGTAAATGTAAACCTCTTTTCCGAGATGCTGAAATCGGAATACGACGAGGTCGAATTCTTCCTGGAGGATGGGACGGATGCAGACGAGGCTCAGGCCATAATGGACGAGTTTGAAGATGAGCCGGGAGTTCAGGAAGTGGCGTTCAGGTCAAAGGATGACGCCATGAAGATAATGAAGCAGAGGTGGGGAGAAAACGGATACCTGCTGGATTCTCTGGGAGATAATCCTCTGCCTGATTCGGTTCTCGTGACGGTGGATTCACCGGAAACCGCAACTGAAGTTACAGAGGCCGCCGAAGGCATGGACGGCATCGAAGACGTCAAGTACTATAAGGAGACCGTGGAGAAGCTTACATCTGTTACGGATTCCCTTAAGATAGGCGCTCTTGTGGTGATGGCCTTCCTGATAGTGGTTTCGGTGGTGGTCGTATCCAACACCATAAAGCTTACGGTCTTTGCCAGAGCCAGGGAGATTTCCATAATGAAGTACATAGGAGCGTCGAACTGGTTTATCAGAGGGCCGTTCCTGGTGGAAGGTATGATAATAGGTATATTCTCGGCGCTGGTTTCTGCCGGGGTTACCTACCTCATATACAGCAAGATTGTGGATATTATCGGAACGGACGTGATGACCATTCTGTCATGCCCGATGGTTCCTGCGGCATACCTTGCCGTAAATCTGGTGGCGGTCTTCGTCGCCATGGGAGTTTCCATAGGTGCGTGCGGAAGCATAATATCCATGAGGAGATTTCTTGATACCTGATGAAGGGAGAGATGTTGTAAAATGAGAAGAAAGATTATGTCCTGCGTCCTTGCGGCGCTTTTGGTCGCGGCAATGGTTCCGGCGTACGTTTACGCCGACCTTAACAGCGATCTTCAGGATATAAACAATCAGAAGGATCAGGTCTCAAACGACATGGCGGAGCTGGAGGACAGCCTTGAGAAGCAGAAGGCGGAGCTGGATGAAATCGAAGCTGCGGTTTCCGCAAAGGAAGCCGAGATAGCCGAGGCTGAGACTCAGATTCAGAAGACAAAGAGTGAAATAGAAAAGACGAAAAAGGACATAGAAAAGCGGGAAGAGGAGCTGGGACTCAGGCTGAGAACCATGTATAAGAACGGATCCGTAGGTTACATCGATGTAATACTGGGCTCCAACAGCCTTTCCGAGTTTCTGAGCAACCTCTCCATGGTTCAGAGGCTCTACCAGAGCGATCAGGAGACCATGAACGAGCTCGAGGAGCAGCAGAAGCTTCTGGAAGAGCAGTATGCCGAGCTTGAAAAGCAGCAGGCGGCTCTCGAGGAGGAGAAGAAGGCTCTCAGCGAGAAGCAGGCCGAGGCTCAGGCGAAGAAAGACTCCATGCAGGGCGAGCTGGATGCCCTGGAGGCAAAGCTTGATGAACTCAACGCCGATGCGGAGAGCATAAGCTCCCAGATAGCGGCAAGCCAGAGCCCGAATCAGGAGTATCAGGGCAGCGGAACATTTGTATGGCCTGTTCGCGGAAGCATAACATCCTACTTCGGCTGGAGAATCCACCCTATATTCGGTGATTACAGGTACCACAGCGGCATGGATATAGCCGTAGCTGCGGGAACGCCTGTGGCGGCGGCAGAATCGGGAACCGTAATCCTCGCACAGTGGTACGGAGGATACGGCAACTGCGTTGTAATAGACCACGGCGGCGGAATTTCCACCCTCTACGGGCATAACAACTCCCTCAATGTCAGCGTTGGACAGCAGGTGAGCAAGGGACAGACCATAGCTGCTGCAGGCTCTACCGGAAACTCCACAGGACCTCACTGCCACTTTGAAGTGAGAGTGAACGGGGTTGTCACGGAACCGCTTGATTACTTATCTTAGAACATGATTTGACTATATGAAACTGAATTACAAGATATCAGAATATCTGAAAAGACTGGGATATGATACGGAGGAGGAACTCTCAGAGTTCCTCTCCGACAAACCCCGGAAGGCATACGATCCATTCCTGCTCCTTGATATGGACCCGGGGGTGGATTTAATATTATCAGCCATAGATGAGGGAGAAACCATCTGCGTCTACGGCGACTATGATGCAGACGGAATAACGTCGGCAGCGCTTCTGACCGATGTGCTGTCAGAGCTTACGGACGACGTGTTCTACTACATACCTTCACGCTTTGACGAAGGGTACGGACTCAATACCGACGCCCTCCTAAAGATTCACGAGATGGGCGCAGGCCTTGTGGTAACTGTGGACTGCGGCAGCGTTTCGGCGGAGGAAGTAAAATACGGGGAAGCCCTGGGTATGAAGATGGTGGTGACCGATCACCACACTGCCGTAAAGGAGCAGGCTCCGGACTGTCCTCTCATAAACCCGGTGCAGGAGGACTGCCCGTATCCCTTTAACTACCTTGCAGGGGTCGGAGTCGCCTTTAAGCTCGCTCAGGCCATAGTCAGCGCTACGGGGCTTGAAAGGCAGGTTCTGACGAGGAATCTTGATCTTGTGGGAATAGGTACCATCGGCGACATAGTGCCTCTCGTAGATGAAAACAGAACGTGGGCCAAGTACGGAATAAGGATGCTTAATCTGGGCGGAAGAAAGGGACTTAAGGCTCTGGCGGAGAAGGCGGGACTTAAGCCGGGACACATTACAGCAGAGCAGATTTCCTACGTAATCGTTCCCCATCTCAACGCGGCAGGGCGCATGGAAAACGCGTCCATAGCCGTTGAACTTCTGAAGACGGACGATGACGACGAGGCCATAGCTCTGGCGGAAAAGCTTTCGGAGCTTAACAGACGAAGAAAGGAAGTTCAGGAAAAGGAATTTCAGAGGTGCAGCAGGCAGGTTCAGGAAAAATACGCCGGAGATGACGTCCTTCTCATAGAGGCCGACGGAGCTCACGAGGGAATAACGGGAATCGTGGCTGGCAAGATAAAGGAGAAGTTTTCAAAGCCTGCGATTATCGTAACTCCTGTGGAAAACGGCTGTTACAAGGGAACGGGAAGGAGCACGGAAGGGGTGAACCTGTTCGACCTTCTGAACGGAAGCGGAGATCTGTTTCTCAAATTCGGCGGCCACAGCGCAGCCTGCGGCTTTACCATAGAAAAGGAGCTTCTGCCTGAGCTGAGGGCGAACCTTAAAAAGGATATCGTGCCTATGCTTAAAGCGGCGGAAAGGAAGGCTGAATCGGAGCCCTTCGGTGACATAGTTCTGGACTCTTCAGAGGTCACTCTTGACGTTGCGGGACAGCTTGCAAAACTGGCTCCTTTCGGAAGGGACAACCCTGAGCCTGAGGTGGTGATTTCCGCTGCTGCAAAGTCTGTCAGAAGGATAGGAAAGGACGGAAAGTACCTGAGCTTTACGGCATCCCTGGGAGACGGCAGAGAGATAAGGTGCGTGGACTTTAAAAATGCGGACGCCACAGAAAAGATCATAAGAAACGCGTGGGGCATGAACCGGGGAGAAACGGGACCTGCAGCCGTAACGTTTAAGGGTTTTCTCAGCAGCCAGAGCTGGAACGGAAGGAAATACCTGCAGCTTCAGGTGACCGGAGCCAGGTAAGTCCGTTGGAGACGATATGATATGAATGAAGGAAAGAAAAAATGGATAGCGGCGGCAGCAGCCTTTGTCCTGGGAGTGTCGGTCACCGCAGGGGGCATGTACGCATGGATGGATAGCGGCGGCAGGATAATAGCGGACGGAGAGACTTACGACGAGTACAGGAAGATCGCGGAAAAGTATGCAAAGCTTACCGAAATTGAAGAGCTCGTAGAAAGTGACTACCTCTGGGATGTGGATGAAGGGGTCATGATGGAGGCGGTGTACGACGCAGTCCTTAAAGCTCTGGGAGACCCGTACAGCAGGTATCTCAGCGAAGAGGAAATCGCAAAGATGGAAAGCAGCCTGTCGGGAGATATGGTAGGCGTGGGAATCCGGATTTACGAAGATGAGGACGGAAACCTTGTGATAAGCGACGTCATCGGAGAAAGTCCGGCAGCTGGAGCAGGACTTGAAACCGGAGACGTCATAACTGAGATAGACGGAAGGAAGGCGGATACTGCCGAGGAAGCGTCGGCAGCACTGTTTGGCGAAGCGGGAACGACGGTATCCATAACCTACGAAAGGGATGACGAGGAAGAAACGGTTTCCCTGGTGCGGGGTGAAATCCGGGATAGCAGCGTAAGCAGCGCCATGCTCAAAGGTAACGTAGGATATATACGCATCAAAACCTTCGGCGAAGATACTGCGAAAGAGTTCAGCTCGGAGCTTTCAGCCATGGAAAAGAAGCAGGCTGAGGGAGTTATCATAGATTTAAGGGGCAATTCGGGAGGCCTGATGGAGCAGGGAATCGCCATTGCAGACGCCCTACTTCCTGAAGGAACAATAGTGTACACGGAGGACAGAAGCGGAGAAAGGGAAACCTTCAATTCCGACAGCCTTTGCACCTCCATTAAGTACGTGCTCCTCGTAGACGGCGAAACGGCAAGCGCGGCGGAAATAGTGGCTGCTGCCGTAAAGGACAACGGCGGAGGCAAGCTGGTAGGAGAGAGGACGTACGGCAAAGGGGTCATTCAGGAGACTGTCTTCTTCGATGACGGAACAGGGGTAAGCCTTACCACCAGGCAGTATTTCTCCCCTTCGGGAGCGACTATTAACGAAAAGGGCGTAAAGCCGGATATAGAGACTGATACAGGCGATGAGAGGGGCAGGGATCTTCAGCTTGAGGCAGCCATAGAGGAGATAACGGGTCAGCCCGGGAAAGGACGTTAAAATGGCATACGAATCGAGATTTCAGAGAGAGGATATAGACGAGCTGTTCGACGGAATACTGACGCTTAAGGACAGGGAAGATTGCTACAGGTTTTTTGAGGACATCTGCACGGTGAATGAAATTCACGCCATAGCCCAGCGCCTTCAGGTAGCCAAGCTCCTTTCCCAGAAGAAGACATACAGCGTGATAGAGGAGGCGACAAAGGCTTCCACGGCCACCATCAGCAGGATAAACAAGTGCCTCGTATACGGCGCCGACGGCTACAGAAGGGTTCTCGAAAGGCTTGAGAAAAATGAAAAATAGGATGAAACCTCTCATATACATCTACGAAGGTGACTTTCCAAAGGGAGACGCCGGATTTTCCATGATAAAAAGGGCGGCTCAGCTTTACGCTGCCGAAAACGGCATGGAAGTTCCGGAGGATATGACGATTTTGAGGGAGGAAAAGGGAAAACCTTATTTCACTGATTTTCCGGCGCATTTTTCCCTGTCCCACTCCGGCTCCATGTGGATGTGCATGTTTTCGGACGAGCCCTGCGGCCTCGACGTTCAGAAGGTGAGAAAGTGCAGCTGGGAGAAAATCGCGGAGAGAAACTTCGGCGACAGAGAGAGAAGATACGCGGAGCTTTTCGGCGAGGAAGGCTTTTTCCAGGTATGGGTAAGAAAGGAAGCCCTGGCAAAGTACACGGGGAAGGGGTTTTTCAGCGACATGCCCCAGACAGTTGATGAAAATACCGATCCGGCAGACTTTGTCGCGGTGGACGGCGAGGAGGTTATCTTAAAGGAGATTTTCATCTCAGGTGATATAAAGTGCGCATACTGCGTGCCTAAAACCGGGGAGGACGAGGAGCCGGAGGTGAGGCTTCTAATATGAACGCATACGACGCAGGGGCAAAATACGTTGCCCAAAGAAACAGGACGGTCTCGGAGGTGAGAAAGCACCTCAGGGACAAGGGTTTCAGGCCTGAAGAAATCGAAGCTGTAATAAGGGATTTCACCGATTACGGCTATCTTGACGACCGCAGGTATTCGGCCGATTTTGCCGCCTACGGCGCAGAAAAAGGCTGGTCGGACAGGAGAATTACAGCCGAGCTTGAAAAGCGGGGAGTAGACCGGGAAACCGGCCGGGACGCTTTAGCGGAGTACGAAGGAGAAGGCGGAATAAGGGAGGCGGACAGAGCCTTTGCCATAGCCGTTTCCATAGCGGGGAGCGCAGACGTAAGGGAAAGAGAAGCTCTTACAGAGAAGGTGAAGGGCCGCATAGGAAGAAGGCTTGCTTCCTACGGATATTCATCGGGGATTTTCTACGAGACCCTGCGGCGCCTTGAAAGATACCTTGAAGAAGAAAATTAGAAGGATATGATTTCAGAAAGAGATGTGAGAACGGCCGCCCTCATCGGTGAGGAGGCGCTGGAAAAGCTGAAAAAGGCCAGAGTGCTGGTGGTGGGAATCGGAGGAGTAGGCGGATACGTAGCCGAAGCCCTCATTCGCGCGGGAGTGGGAACTCTGGGCATAGTGGACTCGGACAGAGTGGCGGAAAGCAACATAAACAGGCAGATAATAGCGGACTATACGACCCTGGGACGCCTTAAGACGGACGTCATGGAGGAGCGTGCAGGACGCATAAATCCGGACTGCACGGTGATAAAGTATCCCGTGTTTTACCCGGACGGGGATGGACAGCAGCCTGATGTCGGGAAATACGATTACGTGGCCGACGCCATAGACAGCGTGTCTTCAAAGGTGTTCCTCATAGAGGAATGCCTTAAGGCAGGCGTTCCCGTGATTTCGTCCATGGGCACGGGAAACAAGCTCCATCCGGAAGAATTGTTAATAGACGATATAAGCAGGACCAGCGTATGTCCCCTTGCAAAGGCCGTAAGAAAGCGGCTCAGGGAAGATGGCATAGAAAAAGGGGTGAAGGTGCTCTTTTCAAAGGAGCAGCCGGTAAAGACGGGAAGCAGGACTCCTGCCAGCATAAGCTTTGTGCCGCCGGCTGCCGGGCTTTTCATTGCCGGGGAGATAATAAGAGACATTACAGGAGGAAGAAACATTGAACACAGTTAACACAGTTAAGAAATTCGCTGCGGAATTTATGGGAACCATGGTGATGATGTTCATCGGAACGGCTACGGCCATATCGGTTAATACCATGCTTTCGGCTAACGGAGTGGGAGTACCTATGGGATTCAGCGTGGCAGCTACGGCTCTGGCCTTTGGAATCGGGGTTACGGCCATGTACTACTGCTTCTGGCACATTTCCGGAGCCCATCTAAATCCGGCCGTATCCTTCGGCCTTATGCTTTCGGGAAAATTAGACCCGCTAAGCTTTGCAGTTTATGTAGTAGCCCAGCTTGGAGGAGGCATTGCGGGAGCAGGCCTTGTGGCAGCCGTCATAGGAACGAGGGAGACTCTCTTTTCCAGCGGATACGACACCATGAGCACTTTCGGCCTTACCATGTGGCAGGCCGTCATAGTGGACGCAGTCCTTTCTTTCGCTCTGGTCATGGTATATCTTAACGTATCGGGAAAAGACGATATGACAAAACCTGCGGGAATTATCTACGGGCTGACTTTTGCGGCAGTATACCTGGTGGAGATTCCTTTCACAGGAGGTTCGTCAAATCCTGCAAAATCCGTGGGAGCTGCAATCTGGCAGACAAACGGCGATCCTTTGAGCCAGCTCTGGGTATTCGTAGCGGCGCCTCTTCTGGGCGCAGCCATAGCGGCAGTTGTGAACATGCTCCTTTCCTATGAGCCTAAGCAGAAGGAAGAAAAGAAAGAGCAGGAAGAGAATAAGGAAATTCCGGAAGCTCAGGAAGATTCGGAAATCCGGGAGGAAGAAGATGGATCAGCTGACATTTAAGCAGGTGTTTTTCAGAATTTACGACAGAAAAATAGCTTCGGGAGAGATAACTTTTTCCCGAAGCGGAATTTCAAAGGACGACTTTACCAGACTTTGTACGGAAGACGGTTTTGTTCCCGGCGAAGAAGCTCTCGCGCGGATGTGCGAAGGCATGCTCCTAACAGATGAAGAAAGGGAGGAGCTTCTCGCCGCCGCGGCAGAATATCTTTAATAGTACCACTCCATGAGGAGCATAGCCATAAGAGGTATGGTTATAAGGGACATGAAGGTGGTAAAGGAAACTATTTCAGCCATTAACTGGCTGTTTTTTCTTTTTTGTTCGGCTATGGCAACGGGAACCATGGCGCTGGGGAAGACGGAGGCAAATACCAGCGTTACCTTGGCATCGTCGTGGAGGAAGCCAAGTGGCGCGGTGATTGCAAATACCAGAAGAGGTATAAGAATCATGGAGACAAAGCCTGCTATGACCATCTGACGGTCTGAGAACATCCGCTTTATGTCTGCGGAGCCGAGGCGTATTCCCACGATAATCATGGAAAGAGGTACGGTCATGTCGCTTAAGGTGACGATGACTTCATCCAGCATTGCAGGAGGTTTAACTCCGGTAAGCAGCATGATGATTCCTGCGATGACGGCGAACATGGATATGTTGCACATGGACATGAGTGTCGACTTAATGTTTGGCTTTTCCTTGTGCCCCAGCTCCAGAATAGGAGGTACAGCTCCGTACATGTAGATATTCAGTATTATATTCTGCATTACCATCAGGTAGAATATGTCGTTTCCGAAGATGGCTATGGTCACAGGAAAGCCCATGAAGCCGCTGTTGACAGAGGCTATGGCTGCGACGTAGATGCCGTGATCCTCCTGAGGCGAGAATTTCAGAAAGCGGACCATGGCAAGTCCTATTAAAGTGGCAAGGACGAAATACACGGCAGAGCCTGCCAGAACCTGCACCGTTGAAGATATTATCTCCGGTGAAAGTTCTTTGTCGTATATGGAGCACATGGCCATGCAGGGAGCCGTAATGTAGAGCATGAGATTGGAAAGAGCTCCCGAAGTCCTGTCAGGGAGGATGCGGGCTTTGTTTGCCGCAAAGCCCACCAGGATCATGAGAAATATGACGAGTACTTTTTCAATAACTATGAGCATTAAATTCTCCTAAAAAACTAAAAGTCCGATTCTATATACTATGAATGTAACCACCCATGCCACTGCAAGCTGAAAGCCTGCGGCGATGAACATCCACTTTGCGCTGCCGGATTCCTTTTTTATGGTCGCAAGGGTGGCTGCACACGGTATGTAGAGAAGGCAGAACACCATTAGGCAGAGGGCGTTCAGCTGGCCGAAGCCCAGGTTTTCCAGCATGCCGGCCATCTGGGTCATTCCGTCAGCGGAATTGATGTTGTTTATTCCAAACAGTACGGCGCAGCTGGATACCACCACTTCCTTTGCTGAAATTCCTGCGATGAGAGCGACGGTAATCTGCCATATTCCAAGGCCGATAGGAGCAAAGAACGGCACTATAGCCTTTCCTATTCCTGCTGCAAAGCTTTCCGACATGTCGGCTGTGTAGCCGCTTACTCCGAAGCTCATGAGAACCCAGAGGATTATGGACGCGATGAATATGGTGGTTCCTGCCTTTGTCAGGTAGTCTTTAACCTTTTCCCATACGTAGATGCCCACTGTGCGCGCTCCCGGAAGTTTGTAGTCGGGAAGCTCTATGAGAAGTCTGCCCGGATCCTTTCGCTTATCTATAGCGTGAATTACGGCAAGGACGATGATGGCCGTCAGAAGGCCTCCAACGTACAGGCAGAACGCTATGAGAGCAGGGTTCTTCGGGAAGAACATGCCCGAAAAAAGTATGTATATGGGAAGGCGGGCGCTGCAGCTCATAAACGGGGTGACGAGCATTATCTTATGCCTGTCGCGGACGTTTTCCAGGGTGCGGCTTGCCATGATGGCAGGCACCGTGCAGCCGAATCCAAGTATCATCGGTATGAAAGCCCTTCCGCTTACGCCGAGCCTGCTCATAACTCCTTCCATGACGTAGGCGACTCTGGACATGTAGCCGCTGTCTTCGAGAAGGGCAAGAGCAAGAAACAGTATGAAGATGTTCGGAAGGAATGTAAGTATTCCTCCAACTCCGGCGACGATACCGTCGACGATGAGGGACTGAACGACAGGGCTTGCGCCCAAGGACTCAAGGCCTGCAGAAAGCCCCGATGACAGGGCGTCGATTCCCACTTCCATGAAGCCTTTTATCCAGTCTCCGAATGCAAAGGTGAGAAGGAACACCACGGCCATGGTGCCTAAAAAACACGGTATTCCCCATATTTTGCTTGTCAGAAGCCCGTCTATCTTTTCCGTAAGGGCCTCCGCTCTTTCGCTTTTGACGAGAACTTCGTCGATAATCTCCTGAATGAAGTCGTACTTCTGGTTTATGATATCTGATTCGTAGCTTCTGTCAAGGACATCGGGAAGGTCCACGGGATAGTCCCTGCACACTTCGCTGTCCTGCTCCAGAAGCTTTATTGCGTGCCACCTGAGATTTTCAAGGTCCGGGTACTTCTTTTTCAGGGCGTCCATTATTATGTCGATTTTGTCCTCTATATCGTCGCTGTACACCATGGCAAATTCCGAATGGTGATCGTGGCGGTGGTGGGAGCCGTAAGGATGCTCGTGGATGAGAGGATCGTGAAGGTGAGCGTCCTTGTGGTGTTCTGCGGCGTGCATGAGGATGGAAAGGCCCGTTCTCTTTCTGGCGGAAATTGGAATGACAGGACAGCCGAGCATTTCGGGAAGCCTGTGCATGTCGATTTCGGCTCCACGCTTCTTCACTATATCCATCATGTTGAGAGCCACCACCACCGGTTTTCCCAGCTCCAGAAGCTGCAAGGTAAGGTAGAGATTCCTCTCCAGAACCGATGCGTCCACAACGTCGATTATGACGTCGGCCTCTCCGCTCATTATGAAATTTCTCGCAACCTGCTCTTCCATGGTGTAGGAAGTGAGGCTGTACGTTCCAGGAAGATCCACAAGCCTGATCTCCTCGCCGTTTCTGGCAATGGAGCCTTCGGTCTTTTCCACCGTAACCCCGGGCCAGTTGGCCACTTTAAGGTTTGCGCCGGTGTAGGCGTTGAAAAGGGTGGTCTTGCCGCAGTTAGGGTTTCCAATAAAGCCTATGGTCATCGACATCAGCGTTTACCTCCTTCCCCGGAATCTTCTACAGTTATATTTTCGGTAATGTTTACGCCAAGGGCAAGGCGGGTTCCTCTCACGTACACGATGAGAATTCCTTTGCCCTTTCTGTTGTATATGGATACAGGCGTGTTTTCAATCATGCCCAGAACCTCAAGTCTCTTTGACAGGGCTTCGGGCAGGTCTATGTTCTTAACCCGGTACGTTCTGCCGGGAATACATTGGCTAAGTTTCATTTAATGTCTCGTCTCCTGATTTGTCTGCTTACTTCTGGTGCCGCTGCTTCCAGTCTTTGATGTATGCCAGTCTTTCCTTATACTTTGCCTCAAGGCCCTGCTCCGTCGGTTCGTAGTATACCCGGTCCTTAAGGGAGTCCGGAAGACACTGCATGGCGGCCATCTTCTCTTTGGTGTTGTGGGCGTAGACGTAGCCTTCGCCGTACTTAAGGTCCTTCATGAGCCGGGTAGGGGCGTTCCTTATGACCAGGGGAACCGGTTCGCTCAAAGTGTTCAGCGCATCGTCCTTCGCCCTGTTATATGCCACCTCCATAGCGTTGGATTTAGGCGCCATAGCCATGTAAACCACCGCGTGAGTAAGGTTTACAGAACACTCCGGCATGCCGATAAAATGGCAGGCCTGGTACGCAGCCACTGCAACTTCAAGGGCCCTGGAATCTGCAAGTCCCACGTCTTCGCTGGCAAAGCGGATTACCCGTCTTGCGACGTAGAGAGGGTCTTCTCCTGCCTCAAGCATCCTTGCGAGCCAGTAGACGGCAGCGTCCGGATCCGAGTTTCTCATGGATTTGTGAAGGGCGGAGATTATGTTGTAGTGCTCCTCTCCGTTCTTGTCGTAGAGAAGGGACTTGGTGGATATGCACTGCCTGAGCACGTCTTCCGTTACGGCTGTGCCTCCTCCTTCCAGAGGTTCGCCGTTGAGAACCGCCATTTCCAGGGTGGAAAGAGCCGTCCTAGCATCTCCGTTTGCAAATTCCGCAATGAGACGCAAAGCGCCATCATCTATCTGCACGTCCTGGTCTCCGAAGCCCAGAGGGTTCTTCATAGCCCTTGAGAGAAGCTCCGTCAGGTCATCTACGGTAAGTCCCTGAAGGACGAATACCTTGCACCGGGACAGAAGAGCGCTGTTGACCTCAAAAGACGGATTCTCCGTGGTAGCCCCTATGAGGATTATGCTGCCCTTTTCCACGAAGGGGAGAAAGGCGTCCTGCTGGGCCTTGTTGAAGCGGTGAATCTCGTCTACGAACACTATGGTTCTGCGTCCGGTGAAGCCGTTTTCATCAGCCTGCTTCATGACCTGGCGTATTTCCTTTATGCCGCTGGTGACGGCGGAAAAGTCCACGAACTCCGATCGGGTCTGCCCTGCGATAATCCTTGCAAGGGTGGTCTTTCCAACTCCCGGAGGTCCCCAGAATATCATGGAGGAAATGTTGTCCTCCTCTATGAGCCTTCTTAAGACTTTTCCCTCACCCAGAAGGTGCTTCTGGCCTACGAACTCATCCAGAGTCCTGGGCCTTACCCGGGCCGCCAGAGGCTGGCTTATGCTGTTTTCAAAAAATGACATCTGCTTCATTTTAGTACTCCAAAGGCTGCAAGGCGCATGTAGTCTTTTGTCTGCGGTCTGCGGCCGTATCTGCACGTTCGCTCCCCGCGCCTCGCATTCCGGGCTCAGCATTCTGCGCTAGCTTCCCACGCCTGCTTTCCGCGCTCATTTCCTACGCCATGCATTTTGGCTTAATCGGGATTATCTCGCCGCAAAACCAATTTTTCTTGGCTTTATTGCATTTTATCTGATGAAAAGCCAAGAAATGATGGTTCAAAGTGGATAAATAGCTGCAAATACGGCAAAATCCGACTCGTTTTAGCCCGAAATGAACCTGAATTCTTGGTTTTTCGCTGCCTGTAACCCGAAAAAACCAAGAAATTTTGGTTTTGCTACGCCTAAATCGCGAAAAGACCAAATAGAGTTTGGTTTTATGGCGCGGAAATCATAAAAAGACCAACAACCGTTAAGATTCCGGCATCCTTCCGGCCTTACCTTCGCCGATACAAAAATCACAGGGCTGCCCGCATTAACGAAGGAGATGTTAATGCGGGCAGCCCCCGACCCCTCAAATTCCAGATAGCTCAGACTTAGCTCTTCTGCTTTCCGAACAGAGCCAGCAGCCTCAGGAAGATTACGATGAAATCAAGGTAAAGCTGCATGGCGAAGTATATGTGAGCTTTGCTCACGTCGTAGTAACCGTAGTTCTGAGTGTTCTTGAGCTTGTTCACATCGTAGATGGTGATGGCAAAGAACAGGGTAAGAACGCCGGCGTTTATGAGAAGCTGGGTGAAATCGCTTCTGAAGAGAACCAGGTTCAGAGTTTCGATTACCACAGCTGCGATGAGGAACACGAACAGGTAGATTCCCCATCCGGTCATGTCCTTTTTCGAGTTATATCCTATGAGACCCAAAGCTCCGAAAGCGAGGGCCGCAACGCCGAACAGCAGAACTATGGAGCCCAGCTCGTAAACGACGAATACGCACGAGAGGGTCACACCGTTTATGAGGGCGTAGAGCAGGTACAGGAACGTCACCATCGCCGCAGGAAGTCTCCTGAAGAGGAATGTGAAGAGGATGACAGCTACCAGCTCCGCGATGAGAAGCACGTTAAACATGCCCGAAGCAAATATCGGTACCCACACTCCCGATGAGTAGGTGAACCAGGCAGCGCCGCCCGAAACGATCATTCCTATGAACATCCATAAAAAGCTCTTGCCTAAAAGTCTGTTGGTTCCTATGCCGGAACCGCTGCCGGAATAACTTCCGGTCCTGTCCATGTAGTAATTCATTAATTCTCCTCCGTATGCTCCTTTATAAGTTTATCCTTAACGTCCCACAGCTTCTGTGAAAGATCCACGTA
>CASFAX010000022.1 GCA_949292945.1 uncultured Bacillota bacterium
GGTATGGTAAACAAGGACGGAAAGAAGATGAGCAAATCCGTCGGCAACGTGGTAAGCCCTGAGGAAATAATGGGTAAATACGGCGCCGATACGGCAAGGCTTTTCATACTCTTCGCCGCTCCTCCTGAAAGGGAGCTGGACTGGTCCGACGAAGGCGTAGAGGGAAGCTACAGATTTTTGAACAGAGTATACAGGCTTGTATATGATTTTAATAAGAAATATTCAGGTGACGGAAGCGAAAGCTTTGACATCAAGACAGACGCCGATAAGGAGCTGAACTACGTGCTCAACGGAACCGTAAAGAAGGTTACGGAGGACGTAGGCGGAAGATTCAGCTTCAATACGGCTATCAGTTCCATCATGGAACTGGTAAACTGCCTCTACAGATACAGGGAAAGACCTGACGTAAACGAGGCATTTATGAAGAAGGCAATCGATACGCTGGTAATCGTACTTTCTCCGTTCACTCCGCACATCTGCGAGGAAATGTGGGAAGGCCTGGGTCACGAAGACACCCTCGTAAACGAGCCTTGGCCGAAGTACGACGAGAGCGCGCTGGTTCTCGATACAGTTGAAATCGTTGTGCAGATTAACGGAAGAGTAAAGGAAAAGCTTAACATAGCCACCGGCATGAGCCGCGAGGAAATGGAAAAGACGGTTATGGCCGAGCCTTCCGTACAGGCTCTCACCGAAGGAAAACAGATAGTCAAAGTTATTGCAGTCCCTGATAAACTCGTGAACATTGTTGCTAAGTAAGGGGAGGATATTATTGAGAGACTACAATAGCAAAAAAACCAACATCAAGAACATTGCAGCGGTAATTCCGGCGGGAAGAAAGAAGACTTCCGGCCAGAGCGCTGCCGAAGGAAAGACGGGCTTGTCGAAGAAGACGAAGTCTCTGCCAAAAGCATCGGGAAAGACATCTAAAAAGACCTCGGGAAGCGTAAAGTCAGGGTCAAAGGCTTCGACAAAGAAGACTGCTGCAAAGAAGACTTCATCAAAAGCTTCTGCGGCTAAAAAAGCTGAAAACCTTAAGATTATCCCTATCGGAGGTCTTAACGAAATAGGAAAGAACATGACCGTACTGGAGTACAAGGATCAGATAATGATCATCGACTGCGGCATGTCTTTTCCGGAAGATGAGATGTACGGCATAGACGTGGTAATTCCGGATTTCAGCTATGTTGTAAAAAATGCTTCCAAGATTAAGGGAGTGGTTATAACCCACGGTCACGAAGACCACATCGGCGGAATCCCTTATCTTCTGAAGCAGATAAATGTTCCGATATACGGAACCAGAATCACTCTGGGCCTCATAGAAAACAAGCTTAAGGAACACGGAATAACGGGAGACCTTAGGCCTATAAAGGCGGGAGATAAGCTTAAGCTTGGAGATTTCAAAGTTGAGACCATAAGGACCACCCACTCCGTTGCAGACGCTATCTGCCTATACGTGCAGACTCCTGCTGCAACCCTTTTCCATACGGGAGACTTCAAGATAGACTATACACCTATAGACGGAGAGCCTATCGACCTTCAGAAGTTTGCCGAAATCGGAAGCAGGGGAGTGGATATAATGCTCGCTGACAGCACTAACGCCGTGAGAAAGGGCTTTACCCAGTCCGAGAAGATGGTGGGACAGACCCTTGACGGAATCTTCAGCGATGCAGAAAACAGAATAATAATCGCTACCTTCTCATCCAACGTCCACAGGGTGCAGAAGATAATAGAGCTGGCACATAAATATGGAAGAAAGTTCTCCGTGTCGGGACGGAGCATGGAAAACGTCGTTGGAATCGCCCAGGAGCTGGGATACCTTCACGTTCCGGCAGGCTCATACGTGGAGCTTAACAAGACGAAAAACATTCCCGATAATCAGCTCGTCATCATAACGACGGGAAGCCAGGGGGAGCCTATGAGCGCCCTTGCCAGGATGGCCAGCGATGAACATAAGAACGTAAAGCTTAAGAAAGGCGATACCGTAATACTTTCATCCTCGCCGGTTCCTGGAAACGAAAAGACCGTTTCCAACGTTGTGAACAGGCTTTACGAGAAAGAAGTACACGTTATATATAACGAGATAGCGGACATTCACGTTTCGGGCCATGCATGCCAGGAGGAACTGAAGCTTATACACTCCATCATAAAGCCGAAGTTCTTCATGCCGGTTCACGGCGAGCATAGACATCTGGTGGCTCATAAAGAACTTGCAGCAAGTCTCGGAATGAAAGAGAGCAGGATACACATTCTGAAAAACGGAGACCAGCTTACGGTGGATAAGAGAAAGGCCGTCAAGTTTGAAAATGTAGCTCCTGCGGAAGATATCCTGGTAGATGGTCTCGGCGTAGGCGACGTGGGCAACGTTGTTTTGAAGGACAGAAAGCTCCTTTCCGAGTCCGGTCTCATAATCGTGGCTGCCGGAATAGATCAGGCCAGCGGAACCCTTGTATCCGGACCTGATATAGTGACCCGCGGATTTGTATATGTTAAGGAAAATGAAGATCTCATTAATTCCGCAAGAAGAGTTGCCAGAAAGGCCATAGAGGACACCCTGGTCTACGATACAGACTGGAACACTCTGAAAAACGTGGTGCGTGACGAGCTGAGAAGGTATATATACGGCAAAACAAAGCGCAGTCCTGTTATACTGCCTATGTTTCTCGATGTGTAGGAGGATATGTCAATGAACGTGTATGAAGAAGCTCACAGGTTGGCTCAGGCCGTGAGAGAATCGGAAGAATACAAGCAGTACGATTCCCTTAAGAAAACCGTTGAATCAAATCCGGAGCTGGATAAGATGATAAAGGACTTCGAGACGAAGCAGATTCAGATGCAGGCAAAGCAGATGGCAGGAGAGCCTGTGGAAGGAATGGCTCAGGCCATTCAGGAACTATATCAGATTATCGCAAAGGATCCTACGGCGGCAGCCTACATGTCGGCTCAGATGAGGTTTTCCATCATGATGAGCGACGTATATAAGATACTGGCTGACGTAATGGGTATTGGCAATCCGGCTCAAATTTGATATAATAACGGGAGTAAGCGAAACTATATTAAGAAAGTGAGAATAGAACATGATTACAGCAGGTGATTTTAGAAAAGGAATTACTTTTGAGATTAACGGGGAGCCTCACGTTGTTCTCGATTTCCAGCACGTTAAGCCTGGAAAGGGAGCAGCCTTTGTAAGAACAAAGTATAAAAACATTCTTACAGGAGCTACCAGAGAAGAAGCGTTTAACCCTAACGACAAGTTCCCTAAGGCTCATATCGAAACGAAGACCATGCAGTACCTCTACAACGACGGAGAGCTCTACTACTTCATGGATACCGAGACTTACGAACAGCTTCCTATCGGATACGATCAGGTGGAGGATGCCATAAAGTATCTCCGCGAAAACGACGAGGCGACCATAAAGTTCTACAAGGGAAATCCGTTCCTGGTAGAAGCGCCTAACTTCGTTGACCTGGTAGTTACCGAAACCGAGCCGGGAGTAAAGGGAAATACCGCCACTAACGTTACTAAATCCGCTACCGTTGAGACAGGCGCAGTTATTCAGGTTCCTATCTTCATCGAAGAGGGAGAAAAGATTCAGATCGACACCAGAACAGGCGAATATCTGGGAAGATCGAAGGAATAGTAATCCGAAGATTTAAGTCTTAGAGAAAAGGGACGTGTTTTTACGTCCCTTTATACATACTGCAAAAAAAGAGGACAGGATGATGAATTCTAAATCCGAAAAATCAAAGAAGAAGCTTATCATAATTCTGGCGGTAATAGCCGTAGTAGTTATTGCCGCAGCAGCAGGGATGTTCATGTATAACAGCGGCATCGGCCCCGTTGACAGCGGAAACGATGAACCTGTGACGGTGGAGATTCCCCAGGCCAGCAGCGCTCTTCAGATTATCGATATTCTCGATGAAAACGGCCTTGTGAAAAACAAGACCATGGCAAAGATTCACGTGAGAACAGGAGGCTATGACAGCCTTCAGGCGAACACGTATATTTTTTCAAAGGACATGAGCCTGAAAGAAATACTGACGGCTATCAACACGGGGGATTTCAACTACCTTTCCAAGAATCAGCTTACGGTGGTGGAAGGCTCTACGGTTCCCCAGGTTGCGGAAGCTACCTCGGAGAAATTCGGCATATCCTCCGATGAGCTTATCGCGCTCTGGAGCGACAGGGATTACCTTGAGGGTCTCATAGAGAAATACTGGTTCCTTACCGACGAGATTCTTCAGGACGGAATAATGTATCCTCTGGAAGGGTACCTCTATCCGGAGACGTATACCATAACGGATCCCGACGTAACAGGCGAAGAAATAACGGAGATTATTCTCGATTACACCGATTCCATGATTTCGGAGTACAGGGATAAAATCGAAGAATCGGGCATGACCGTTCACCAGTTCCTTTCTCTGGCTTCAGTCGTGGAAAGCGAGTCTCTCTTTGAAGAAGACAGGCCTAAGATAGCGGGGGTCTTCATGAACAGGCTGGAAAAGGGAATGCCTCTACAGAGCGATATTACCGTTCTCTACGCACTTCAGGAAAAGCGTGTTGACGTGACCTATGCCGACCTTGAAGTGGATTCCCCTTATAACACGTATAAGTATGCGGGACTTCCTATAGGCCCTGTGTGCTGCGTGTCAGCTCCCGTCATGAAGGATACTCTCGATTACGAGAAATCCGACTACCTATATTTCTTTGCAAAGGAAGACGGAACGGTGATATACTCAAAGACCCTTGAAGAGCACGACAAAGCCGTTTCCGAAAATCTGTGGTACTGATATGGAAAGACACATAATAAATCCCGTCGTCGCGGAATACCTGAACGCGTGCTACAGACCTTTAAACGACAAGCTTAAGGCTCTGAGGGCGGTAGGAGAAGAAGGACACGTTCCCATAATACTTCCGGAAACTGAAATGCTCCTTAAGAGCCTGCTTCAGTTAAAGAAACCGGAAAAGATTCTGGAAATAGGAACGGCCATAGGCTACTCTGCGATTTTTTTCGCAGAGCTTCTTCCTGATGCCAGGATTTTCACCGTGGAAAAAGACGAGTACGCCCTTAATGCGGCAAGGCAGAACGTGGAGACTGCCGGACTTACCAGCCGTATTACGGTTTTTTCCGGGGACGGTCAGGAGCAGGTGGAAAAGCTTCGGGACAGGGGAGAAAAGGATTTTGATTTCGTATTCATAGACGCAGCAAAAAGTCATTACAGAAGATTTCTGGATGCGGCTCTTACTATATGCAGGCCTGAAGCCCTCGTCGTAAGCGACAACATACTTCAGAGAGGCATGACGGCCTCCGATGAATACGACGAAAAGGGAAAACATAAGACAAATATAAAGAAGATGAGGGAGTACGTCCAGTTCATAACGAACTGCCCGTATCTTTCAACATCGGTTCTCAGCACGGGAGACGGAACGGCCGTCTCCATATATAAGGGATAGGAATGGACAGAAATAAATTTGAACTGCTGGCTCCCGCGGGAGATCTGGAAAAGCTGAAAGCCGCAGTGGTATACGGTGCAGACGCCGTATATTTTGGCGGAGAGATGTTCAGCCTCAGAGCAGGAGCCGGAAACCTTACCATTGAGGAAATGAAAGAAGGTACGGAATTTGCCCACGAAAGAGGAGCAAAGTGTTACCTTACCATAAACATATTCGCTCACAACGAGGATATAGATGAATTAAAATCGTATCTGGAAAAGCTTAAACAGGTGGAAATAGATGCGTTTATCGTATCTGATCCCGGAATCATGTCTCTCATATGGGAAGCCATGCCGGAAGCCGAAATTCACCTTTCCACTCAGGCCAACATGACCAGCTACACTACTGCAAACTTCTGGAGAAAGATGGGAGTAAAGCGGCTGGTTTTGGCAAGAGAGCTAACATTTAAGGAAATAAAGGAAATTCGCGAAAAGCTTCCCGAGGATACGGAGCTTGAAGCTTTTGTCCACGGAGCGATGTGCATATCCTACTCGGGACGATGCCTCCTGAGCAACTTCATGATAGAGAGGGACGCAAACAGAGGCCAGTGTGCTCATCCGTGCCGGTGGAAGTACTCCCTGGTGGAGGAAAAGCGGCCGGGAGAATACTATCCTGTAGAGGAAGACGAAAGGGGAACCTACATCCTTAACTCAAGGGATCTCTGCATGATAGAGCACATTCCCGACATCGTGAACGCAGGAATCATGTCGGCGAAAATCGAAGGCAGGATGAAGAGCGTGTTTTACGTGGCAACTATCGTTCACGCTTACAGGAGAGCCATAGATGCGTATTTTGACGATCCTGAAAACTACGAGTTCGATCCAAAGTGGCTGGAGGAAGTAAAGAAGGTTAGCCACAGGGAATTCACCACGGGCTTTTACTACAATCAGCCTACGAACATAGACCAGAACTACCAGACCAGCGCCTACACCAGGGAGTATTCCTTCGTAGGAGTTGTGAGAGAGTACGACGAAAGCACCGGATACGCCGTCGTCGAGCAGAGAAACAAGATGATAAAGGGAGACGAGATAGAAATATTCGGGCCGGATATCGATTTCTTTACCCAGAATATCACGGAGATGTACGATCTTGAAACGGGCGAGCCTGTCGAGAGCGCGCCACATCCCCAGCAGATGCTCAGGATGAAGATGGCACGTCCCGTAAAGCCCGATTACATACTTCGCAAGAAGAAAAGGAGTGAGATTTAATGGATATTCCTCTCAGTATAACGATTATAGCAATCTGCATAATTTTAAACGGAGTAATCGTCACGTGTAACACTGCGTTCAGCACGGTGAACTCTAACAGAATAAAGCTTTACGCGGCGGGAGAGGACTGCGACAGGGCAAAGAGCGAAAAGGCGAAAAAGGTCATGGATCTTCTGGACAAGCCTCTAAAGCTTAAGCTTACAAACAGAACCCTGAGCTACATTCTTCTCATCATAGGAATCACTTTCACCATAGAGCTTCCTTATCCGGATGCCCTGTCAGCCATAGCATATCTGGTGGCTGCGGCGTCTCTCAGCGAGATTTTCCCGAGGAAGCTGGCTCAGCAGCACAGCGAGACCTTTGTAATAAGGTTCGTAAACATTCAGAGGTTCCTTGCTATCATCCTGACGCCGGTAGTGTTCATACTGAATCTCATAGCGGATATTTTCCTGATCATATTCAGACAGAAGACCAACGTGGAGGGAAGCAAGTATTCGGAAGAGGAAGTCATGTCCATACTGGAGGAAGGAGAAAAGAGCGGCGAGTTCAAGGAAGAAGGACGTAAGATGATAAACAGCATATTCCAGTTTGACGACGAACTGGCGTATGAGATAATGACGCCCAGAACCGACGTATTTCTAATCGATATTAACGATCCTGTGGACGAATACATAGACGACCTTATGGAGCTGAGGTACTCCAGAATTCCTGTCTGCGAGGACGAGTCGGATAACATAATCGGAATACTTCACATAAAGGACTACCTGATAAAGGCCAGGGAAAAGGGCTTTGACAACGTTGACATACGCTCCATTCTAAGAAAACCTTACTTCGTTCCGGAAACGAAGAACATCGACTCCCTTTTCTTCGAACTTCAGAAGGCTAAGCAGCACATTGCTATCCTCATAGACGAATACGGCGGATTTTCCGGAATCGTCACAATGGAGGACATTATCGAAGAGGTTATGGGCGACATCGAGGACGAATACGATCTGGACGAGGAAGTAATAGAGAAAGTTGACGATAATACTTATCTGGTAGACGGAAACGTATACCTTTCTGACTTTAACGACGAGTCAGGCGCCCGTCTGGAGTCTGAAAGCAGCGAGACCATCGGAGGCTTTATCATAGATCTTCTCGGCGAAATCCCTGCAGAAGACGATAAGGACAGAAGGGTCGAGTTTGAAAATTACGTGTTCACCATCCTCTCCATCAAAGAGCGCCGCATAGAGAAGGTAAAGGTAGAGATAATCCGCGAAGTGGAGGAAGAGGAAGAAGGGGAAGAGGAGAGATAGGACAGCGCGAATACCGTGTCACAGGCCGGTTTACGGCTATGGAGCGGGCGGATTCGACATGTTTTTAAAATGTGGCTTAAAGGTCAAGACAAAATTTGATATTTTAAAGTGTAAAGCGGTTAAAGGTCAAGAAAATCCGCATGGGTTGGAGCTATACTCTTGACCTTTTGCTGCTTTCGCTAATATTTTGTAAAAATTCGCCTTGACGATAATGCATCTTATAATTCCTAAGGTCAAATTGAAAGGTGAAATCATCAGAAAGAGGAGGCAGCACATGTATAATCTGAGACCGGCAGCGATGAATGAAGCCAGGCAGTGCTATGAAATCATTGAAGAAGCAAAGTCTTTTCAGAAGGAGCAGGGATTTACCCAGTGGACGGATGATTATCCTTCTCAGGATACGGTCATAGAGGACATTAAAGACGGAAAAGGTTTTGTAATTACATCGGACGATGAAATAGCAGGATATATGTGCATAGACTTTACGGGAGAGCCTGCCTATGATAATATAGACGGGAGCTGGAACAGCGATGAGCCTTACGCAGTGGTTCACCGCATGGCCTTTGACAGAAAGTTCATCGGACGCAGCATGTACTAAAGAAAAACGGCTTTACAGAGTGCGGCGTCGTTATCTTTCAGGGAAGCGGAAAGCTGGCCTACGATAAAGAACTTACATCAAATTAAGAAAACCAAAGGATTTAGAGAAGAAGCGTGACTTAACCCAGAAGCCATGCTTCTTTTTTTAATCCATCGAAACCATAATCCAAAGTTATGAAAAGCGATGAGAAATCGGTATGGCGCAGTGTATTGACACCATGACAAAATGTGATTAATATATGGTTACAGGGGTTGACACAGTGTCAAAATAAAGGAGGCCGGTTATGCCAAAGGGTTCGGAAGAGTTGACGAAGGCGAGGAAGGAGGAGATTGTCTCAGCCTGCGGACGTCTCTATGAAACGATGAATTTCAAGGACATTACAATTAAGGATATCGGAAATGAGGCAGATATTACCAGAACGCTCATATACCACTACTTTCAGACGAAGGAGGAAATTTTCCTGTCACTGCTTAAGAGGGAGTATGAACTTTGGAACGAAAGCATGAGGCAGATGAGGAAAGAGAAGATGGCGATGACTCCGCTGGAGTATGCCGAAACTATGGCTCGCTCGCTGGAAGAGAGGAAGACTCTTCTGAAGCTTTTGTCCATGAACCATTATGATCTGGAAGAAAATTGCAGAATGGAGAAACTGGTGGAATTTAAGCGTGCCTACGGCCGTTCCCTTAATGAAGTGGATAAGTGTCTCGTTCAGTATTTTCCGGATATGACTGAGTCTGAGCGAAAAGGATTCATATTCTCATTTTTTCCGTTCATGTTCGGAATTTATCCCTATACGGTAGTGTCGGAAAAACAGAGAAAAGCCATGGAACTTGCCCATGTGAATTACGTCTATTTTTCCATATACGATATAACGCTTACTGAAATAATGAAACTGCTTAGGAGTAGTCTGAAATAGGAGACAGCATATATGAAAAAGATTTTATCAGTAATACTTGCGGCAGCGCTGACAGTCAGTCTCGCAGCGTGCGGCTCCGAGCAGCAGGAAAACGCCGGAAGCACGGCGGAAAACACTCCTGCTCAGGACAATTCCGGCAAAAATGTGCTCGTAGCGTACTTTTCATGGGCGGATAATGCCGAAGATACGGAAGGAGTGGATGCCACGGCATCTCCAAGCGTCATCACTCCCGGGAATGTTCAGCAGCTTGCAGGTTGGGTAAGTGATGAGACAGGTGGCGACATCTTTTCTATTCAGGTTACCGACCCGTATCCAGCAGACTGGGATGAATGTCTTGACAGGGCAAACGAAGAGAGAGTGGAAGATGCAAGACCTGAACTTAAGTCAGAAGTCCTGGATATCGGACAGTACGATACCGTATTCTTAGGTTATCCTAACTGGTGGTACGGAGTTCCCATGGCTCTTATGACTTTCCTTGAGGAAAATGACCTTTCAGGAAAGGAAGTGTATCTTTTCTGCAGTCACGGCACCGGAGGCCTTGCAAACAGCGTGGAGATAATTACAGAAGCTTTACCCGGGGCAAGCATATCCGATAATATATTCGACTGCGATGAGGAAGACGCGTCGTCTTCTGAAAGTGATATCAGGGAATGGGTCACAAGCCTTGGGTATTCTGCGGCAGCAAATTAAACGACAGGTAATGTCAACATGAATAATATTAAATGATAACGAGGAGGTAAAAGTTATGAGTAAGACATTGGTAGCATATTTTTCTGCAAGCGGTACTACGAGAAAAATAGCGGAAAAACTGGCAAACGCAACGGGCAGCGATATCTATGAGATAAAACCTGCCGTGCCGTACACAAAGGCAGATTTGAACTGGCAGGACAAGCATTCCAGAAGCTCTGTGGAAATGAATGATCCGGCATCGAGACCAGAGATTGCGGAAGGCGATGCCCATATAGCAGGCTACGAAAAGATTTTCCTGGGATTTCCTATCTGGTGGTATACAGCTCCTTCCATTATCCGTTCCTTCCTTGAAAAGTATGATTTTGGGGGCAAGACCATAGTTCTGTTTGCCACGTCTGGCGGAAGCGGTCTCGGCAAGACGGCTTCGGATCTGGCCTCAAGCTGCCCGGGAGCTAAAATTGCCGGAGGTAAACTCCTGAACGGAAATCCGTCTGAGGAGGAACTTAAGAAGTGGGCTGAAAGCCTTTAAATGCGGAAGGGAAGTGCAGTTATGAACCGAAAAGAGAGAACTGAGCAGAAAATGCAGGAGCTGTTTCACAGCCACGCTGCCGGAGATGAAGGCAGCGACGGAGAGTTTATGCAGATACTGCAGAGATACATCTTCGGAGACGTGTGCTACACGGGAAGTCTGGATAACCGCATGCGCGAGCTTGTAACCGTTACGGTGCTGACCGCTTTGAGCACGCTGCCCCAGCTTAAGGCTCACGTACAGGCAAGCCTCAATGCAGGATGTACGGCTGTGGAGATAAGGGAGGCAGTTTATCAGTGCGCGCCTTTTATAGGCTTTCCAAAGACTCTAAATGCCATAGGCGCGATGAATGAAGTGTTTACGCAAAGCGGTATTGAGCTTCCGCTGCCTTCGCAGAAGACTTTGACCGATGAAGAAGATGACGAAAGATATCAAAAGGGGCTTGAGTTTCAGGCTCCCGTCTACGGAACGGAAATCGCTGACAGGTATGCGTGGCTTCCGGGAGAGTTTGCTCATGCTGTACCGAGGTTTTTAACTGAGCTGTGCTTCGGCGATTTTAACACAAGAACCGGTCTTGATACGAAAACCCGTGAGCTTCTGACGGTCGTGCTTCTGGCAGCTTTAGGCGGTGCGGAAGTACAGGTGAAAAGCCACGTGGAAGGGGCCCTCAAAACCGGAAATACAAAGGAAGAAGTCGTATGCGCTCTGATTCACGCAGGATGCTATATGGGAATTCCAAGGCTGTTTAACGCGTTGAACGCATGCAGGGAGCTTCTGAAAGAGAACTAGTGAATGATGTGCGGCAGCAGGTGAATGGAGGATGTAACGTGAGACAAAGGATGGTATGCAAAATTGCCATAGATATAACTATGACGCTCCTGCTGCTGTTTCTCATGGGATATCAGATATGGGGCGACTTTGCCCACGAATGGGCAGGAGCTGGAATGCTCGTATTTTTCCTGTTTCATAACCTGATGAACAGAAAATGGTATGCTGCCATGTTTTCCGGAACTTATACGACAAAGCGTATTATAAGGCTTATCGTGAATCTGCTGCTCATTGCAGATATGATATTTCTGATGACCAGCGGAATGATTATGTCAAATCACGTCTTTACGTTTTTAGATTTCAGAGGGCATATGGGAGCTGCCAGGATGATACATATAATTGCCAGTCACTGGGGCTTCATACTTATGGCAGTTCATATCGGAATGCACTGGAGCATGGCCACAGGCGCTGCAAGAAAGAAAGGACTGAAGCTGTCGGGCGGAGAAACTTCCGGAGTCGTAATTCGTATTACGGCCACTCTTGCAGCTGTGTACGGAATCTGCGCATTTTGTAAAAGAGATATGCTTACGTATATGACCGGAAGGGCGCATTTTGTCTATTTTGACTTCAGCGAACCGGGGATTTTCTATTATGCAGATATAGTTGCGATCATGACAGCCTGCATATATTTTATATATTATGCATTTAAACGACTGAATTAAGGGGGAATATTGAGTAGTAGTCATTCCGGCAGAGGTAAAGCACTGGCACGGGGCAAAAGCTGACAGCTGGTTTTCCCATATAGCCGTGGAAGTGCCGGGCGAAAACACGAAAAATTAGTGGTGCGAGCCTGTAACAGATGAAGAGTACAAAGCGCTGGTATAAAGAAAAAACGACGGGGAGGCGTAAAGCCTCCTTTTGTTCAAGGATATATCTGTTTTTTAAGTTTATCATATATGGAAAATATATCCGGGAAAACCACTTTAGCACCACGTTTGGCGATAGCGAGGACTTTACGAGCATTTTCTTCTACATCTTTGGCTAATCGGTCATCTACTCTAACAGGATTGCTATTTTTGTCTATGTATGGTTCCAGATATTTATCTGTAGCAGGGCACATATTCTGAATCAGAAATGCCGTATCTCTCCCAAGTACCATACCAAATCTTATGGTATTACAGAATCCGTATTTTGAAATCTTATCGTCAGCTATTTTCTTGTATTTTTCGTACTTTGATGAAATAGGTATAATCCAATATATCTCCGGGATATTACTGTCAGGAAAAGCGAAAAAACACGGACGATTATGTTTTTCACCGTCAATGGATTCTCTATTTCGCATCAATTTATCATCGGGGAAATCCACATAGTATTGGTCTGAAATGAAATAAAATTGAATTTGTCTCATGATTGTTTCTCCAATCCCTGATAAAAAGCAACGCCCCGCAGAGTGCAGGACGTTACAGACATTTTAATCCCGACCATTTATAAGCCGCATATCGGGGAGCGGGCATTATTTGTAATCCCGACCATTTATAAGCCGCATATCGGGGAGCGAACATTATTTTGCAGTGGAGACCGTCTCCCTGTGTGTTTATTATAATACATATTGGCAGATTATGTCAACATCAACTTAACCCAATTTCAGCCGGCAAATTCTTTACAGAAAAGAGTCTGCCGGCTTGAACTTTTTTGGTGACACACAGTAGCACCACTACGCTGATTTAGATAGGCATGCTTGAATATGTTTACTCGATGAGTCCGCTTTCCTTCAGCAGGATCTCGATATCGGTGCCTTTTACCTTTTTCAGGAGCAGCTTAAACATTTCCTTCTCCTTAAAGGACAGAGGCGCCTCCCTAACAGGCTTCTTGTCGATTGCGTAGTAGCAGGCACGCAGCAGTTCACGCACATCATACTTGCTGCCCCAGACCTCCGGTACTCCGCGGTCGATGTCCAGCAGGGTGTAAACTGACTCCATACCGGTACGCATGGAATATTCGGTGGTGAAGATGGTATCACGGGGAGTCTCGGCGAACTGGCCAATGAAGGCGAAGTTCACCGCACCGTCTGGCACTACCTTTGGACGGTCGGACTCCTTGCGGGGCTGGAAAAAGGCGTTGATATACGGCATAAAGCAGGTGGTGGTGTTGCAGGCATCGTGGGCCAGCGCGTCGATCTTTTCGGTCGGTACGCCGATGTGGTACAGCCACTCGCGGCAGACCTCCTCGCCGGTACAGTCCCGCATGGCCTTCTTTACATAGTTGCCTTCTCTGCCAGTATTCAGAGAATACAGCCACACAAGCACCATGTTCCTGTCCTGAGACTTGAACTGAGGCTGGCGGTTGATGGTCCAGGAGAGATACCAGTTGTCGGCGCTGTCCTTGACGGTGACAATGCCGCCGGTAGTCACCTTGCCGGAGCGTGGATCACGCTTGCAGATGTTCATAATATGCCGGATAATCTCTTCGTTGGAAGTGGCTACGGTGGCGCTCATCCAGTTAGTGGCGTCCACATCGGAGCAGAATTTATCCGGATTACCGAACTCGCCATGTTCTGCCTGAGCAGCAATAGCTTTCCACATATCCCACGACTCACCGGCGCCGTTCTTCACTTTGGACAGGTCGGGAGCATGGGTCTGGTCTCCATAGCAGGATGTATCGGTGCAGCAGCCGTTAGTGATGAACACCAGATCGTCCTCAATCAGGTCAATGGTCTGCTCCTTTCCGTCCCTGACGTACACGATCTGCCGGGCAACTTTCCTGTCGCCCTCGGTTTCGATGATGACATTCTTTATATCCATGCCGTACTCGATGTGCACGCCGTGAGACTCCAGATATTTCACCAGCGGCAGGATCATGCTTTCATACTGGTTGTACCTGGTGAAGCGCAGGGCGCTGAAATCAGGCAGACCGTCGATGTGATGGACATAACGACACAGATACCGTTTCATTTCCAAAGCGCTGGACCAGCGCTGGAATGCAAACATCGTCTGCCAGTAAAGCCAGAAGTTAGTGCTCCAGAAGGATTCGGGCAACACATCGGAAATCTTCTTATCCTCCAGATCCTTTTCCGGCGTAAGGAACAGTTTGGACAGCGCCATGGCGGAATCCTTATCCAGCTTGAACTGTTTGTCGGTGTGGGCATCCTCGCCGCGATTCACACTGGCGCGGCATAGAGAGTAGTTGGGGTCGTGCTTGTTGAGCCAATAGTATTCATCCAGAACAGAGACACCCGGCGTCTCGATGGAAGGGACGTCGCGGAAGGTATCCCACATTATCTCGAAATGGTTATCCATCTCACGGCCGCCCCGCATAAAGAAGCCCTTCGTGATATCCTTACGGCCGTCGCAGCTGCCGCCTGCCAGATCCAGTTTTTCAAATACATGGATGTGCTCACCCTTCATCTGTCCGTCACGAACCAGATAAAAAGCCGCTGTCAGGCCGGCAAGGCCGGTGCCGATGATATAAGCCGATTTTTTGTCCACATCCCTGGGCTTTTCGGGATGGGCAAATGATTCGTAAGTGCCAGCAGAATAATACATAAAAAAACCTCCTTTTGAATTCTGTTTTCATTTCAATGGTTTAATTATAGCTTTTCCCGTCCGGCTTACAATAAACAGAAAAGGCTCCATGATAAGACTTTTATCACGGAGCCGCAAAGTGTAAAAAATATAATCAGATTCGCAGAAATGATGAAATCAGTATTGGAAACGGGAGAGCGATGCTGACACGGAGCCTTTGATGAGCCTGGCAAGCCTGTCAACTATCTGCTCCGGGTCCTCCCGCATATCGTTTTTGATCCAGTCGAGCATCAGCCCGATAAAAATGTATGAATAGATTCGGGCGATAAATTGCTTGTCCTCGTCACGGACCCTCATTTCACCGACTTCTTCATCGATGACATCCAGCAAAAGCCGGTCTACAAGAGGCTGCAGATATTTTTCAACCTGTTCGCCGTGGACGCAGCGGTAAACATTCAAAATAAATGGCTTGTTATCATGTACTGCCTCGAAGATCTGTAAAAATCCCTGCTGCCATGTTTCATAAGTCTTTTTCTCATCCAGCGCTCTCCTGGCGTCTTCAAGGCAGGACCATTCCACGAGATCGTAAATATCTTTGAAATGGTAATAAAATGTCATGCGGTGGATACCGCAGTCCTCGGCAATGTCATTGATGGTGATTTTAGTCAGCGGCTTTTTCAGCAGCAAATTCTTCAACGACTGTTCCAAGGCTCGCTTCGTTACCTGTGACACGGTAGGTTGCTCCTTCCTTACATGATTGGCCTCTTTCCCAAGTGTGTGGTCAGTTCGTTTTAACTCCGTATTTTACAGGATTTGAGAGAAAAACGCAAGTTCCGCCGGAAGGGAAATACAGGCAGACAGGCAGGATGAACCCGGATTTTAGTGCGAAAGAAGGGATTTCGTGGTATAATCAAGAAAACTTGTTGGGAGATATTACATGATTGATATACAAAATAGAGAATATTGTCCATCGCTGGTGGAAATCGAAGAATTTGTCAGGAATTATGTATTCAGCCGGTTCTGTGCAGATATTAACGCAAAATATAAGTGTCGTGAAGAAGTAGAATTCAGTTCCTGCAGCTGGGAATGCGGCTGGAATGTAAAATTCAAAAAGATAGGAAAAAATTTATGTACAATATATCCCAGAGTGGGTTATTTTACTGTATTAGTTGTTATCGGACAGAAAGAGAAACCGGCAGTTGAGGCCATTTTGCCCGAATGTACATCCGAGATAAGAGAAATTTATGAGCAGACGAAGGAAGGGAACGGGCAAAAATGGCTGATGATTGATTTGGAAGATGAAGGGAACGTGTATAGGGATACATTCAGGTTGCTTGATATACGCAGCGGTGCAAAACCATGGAAATGCGGCCATGGTTTTGTCCGAGTAATAGTGCGAAGTTACATCAAATTGTCTTCTCATCAAAATTGAAATAGAATAACACATTTTTCCGATATAAACAGGCTGTAAATTACACATTTTTTCAATCGGCGGTTATCCTGATGTAATTTAATGCCAAGGAGAAGATTTCATGATATAATTAAGAAAAGCGATTGGGAGAGATGTGACATGATTGTTCGCTATTTAAATTCCGGCGACGGCCGCATGGAAATAAGCCATGTGTATGAGCAGAGCTGGAAATCCGTTTATAAAGATATTTGCCCGAAGATTATCTGAATAGTATTCCTGAAGGGCACTGGTCAAAGGTCGTAGACAGCCCGGGGTGGTACACACTTATACTGGAAGATAACGGTAGGATTGCCGGAACGAGCAGCTTTTGCAGCTCTCGATGAATTGAAAAAGAATGGTTTTACCAAAGTGTTTCTGTGGGTGCTTGAGGAAAATGAGAGAGCACGTAACTTCTATCAAAAGTTCGGATTCAGGTTTTCCGGCGACAGCTTAGGCGACGAAATCGGCGGCAGAAATGTGAGAGAAGTAAGATATGTTAAGGATGTGATATAATGATTAATAACGAAATCAATGCCATCAAGGATAGGATATGTGTGACAGTTTATCCAAAACGTGTTTACTTATTTGGCTCTTTTGCTAATGATACTTATACGGAAGATAGCGATTATGATTTTTATGTCGTTGTACCTGATGATGCAGGTAATCAAATCGAATTATCGCAAAAGGCGTATAAGGCACTGCGCGGAATCAGAAAAAGACCTGTCGATATCATCGTAGGATTTGAATCAGCATTTGACGAGCGTGCAAAGGAAAACACACTTGAGAAAATTGTCAAACAGGAAGGCGTGTTACTGTATGAAAGCTAATCAAATAATCAAAGAGTGGTTGGATTTTGCTGAAATGGATTTTAAAACAGCAAAATATCTTTATGATAATATGTATCCAAAACCACTGGAGATAATCTGTTACCATTGTCAACAGTCAATAGAGAAACTATTAAAAGGAATTCTGCTATCAAAGGGAATTGCATTGACGAAAACCCATGATTTAGGCTTATTAGCTGAAATGCTGAAAAACGTCGTTGATTTTGACGAGAAATACTTAGATATGTGCGATAATCTTACGCCTTATGGTGTAAAAATACGTTATCCGCAAGAACTGTTTGTTGATGACAATAACGTTAGTAAAGCACTTGAAGAAACACAGGATTTGTATAACTGGCTTACTTCTATGATAATGGGGGATTTGAATGAATAGCCGGTATATAACGTTAGGTCTCTTTGCCCACGTCGATGCGGGTAAGACGACTTTGTCGGAGAGCATTCTGCACCACGCAGGGGTGATAGGCAAAATCGGCAGAGTGGATAAACGAAACGCATACCTGGACACGAACGAAATAGAGCGGGAAAGGGGCATTACGGTGTTTTCAAAGCAGGCTGTTTTCGAAAGAGACGGCCTTATTTTCACGCTTTTAGACACTCCGGGGCATAAAGACCTTTCGGCCGAAAGCAGGCGAACCCTGGATGTCCTTGACTGCGCTGTTCTCATAATTTCCGCCCCCGACGGGGTGAATGCCAGAACCGTTTTTTTCTGGGACATCCTTAAGGAAAAGGAAATTCCCGTTTTCATTTTCGTAAACAAAATGGACCAGCCGGGGACGGATAAAACCGCATTAATGGAAGAAATAAAAAAATCGCTCGGATCCGGCGTCATAGATTTTTCAGATGGAACGGGACATGAAACCGACGAGGCGGCTGCATCTGAAGATGAAGGAGCTCTGGAATATTTTCTCGAACATGGCAGCTTACGGCGGGAGGATTACGGAAGGCTTATTGAGGAACGCAAGGTTTTTCCGTGCTTTTTCGGTTCAGCTCTTAAGGAGGAAGGAGTTAGAGAGCTCTTGCAGGCTTTGTTCGGTTTTGCTCCGGCAAAATCGTACCCCAAGACCTTCGGGGCTTTTGCGTACAAAATCAGCAGAGACGATAAGGGGACGAGACTAACCCACCTTAAGGTAACCGGCGGAAGTTTAAAGGTTAAGGATACGCTGGGAGCTGAGAAAGTCAACGAGATACGGCTTTATTCGGGAGAGAGCTACACAAGTTTAAACGAAGCGGTGGCAGGACAGGTGGTGGCCGTCAGCGGCCCAGCCAGAACCTACAGCGGCCAGGGATTCGGAATAGAGGGAATCGGCGCCCTTTGCTCCGAGGAAGCACAGAATTCCCCCGTAAGCTACAGGGTTACTTACGATGACGTCGACGAGTTTACAGCCATAGAGAGGATGCGGGAGCTTGATGAGGAGATACCCGAGCTTTCGATTACATACAGCAGGGAGACTTCAGAAATCAGAGCAGGAATTACCGGAACTGTCCAGATGGAGATAGTCCAGAGAATAGCTCTTGACCGGTGGAACTGGAAGATAGGATTTGAGAACAGAAAGGTGGAGTATATGGAGACCCTGGCTGAGCCTGTAATCGGGTCAGGCCATTTTGAACCTTTAAGGCATTACGCCGAAGTTCATCTTCTACTGGAGCCTGCTGAACGGGGAAGAGGAGTGATTCTGGATACGGTATGTCCTTCCGATGTCCTTTCCGAAAACTATCAGAAGCAGATTTTGTCTGTTCTGGCGGGCAGAGTCCACAGGGGAGTTCTTACAAATTCGCCTCTTACGGACGTGAAGATTACTCTTCTCGGCGGAAAAGCTCACCTTAAGCACACGGAAGGCGGAGACTTCAGGCAGGCTGCTCACAGAGCGCTGAGGCAGGCTTTGAGAAAGGGAGAGTCACTTCTACTGGAGCCGACTTTTAACTTTAGAATAGAAGTGCCCGAGGATGCCGCAGGGAAAGTCATGGCTGACATTACAAGAATGGGAGGAATGTGCGAACCTGCGGAAGCAGGCAGCGGAAGATTTGCCGTTACAGGAAACGTACCCGCTTCAGAAATAGGAGGATATGACGGGGAACTTGCAAGCTACACATCGGGAGAGGGAAGCATAGCCCTTAGAGAAGGCGGCTACGAGATATGCCATAACGCTGAAGAAATAATCCAGGCCACCGGATATGACCCTGACAGAGACGTTGAGAACACAGGCGATTCGGTTTTCTGCAGCCACGGAGCGGGAGTGAATGTACCATGGAATGAGTCCGACGAAAAGATGCATATGAAGTTTTCCCTGGATGAAATTTTCGGCAGTGAAGAAGCATGCGAGGATGATTTTTCTTTTAACTACACGTTTAAGGAAAGAGAGAAGGTTTACGATCCCGCCGAGCTTGAAAGGATATTCGCCATGAATCAGCCTGCCAACAGAAAAGCTGATAAGGGTGGAAACACCGGCAGGTTCAAGGGAAAAAGGGTAATCCGTTCCGATTCCGGCTACAGGGGAAAATCCACCGGAATAAACGGAGGAAACCTGGAAGAAGTTCTAATCGTAGACGGATATAACGCCATATTCGCCTGGGACGAGCTTAAGGAGCTGGCTACAGAAGACCTGGGCGCGGCAAGGGAGAAGCTGCTGGAGGTTCTTTCAAATTACAGCAGCTACACCGGCAGGAAGACGACTGTAGTCTTTGACGCATACAGGAGACCGCGAGGAGTTGAGATATCAGAGAGCAGGCCCGGGGTAACCGTGGTCTACACAAAGGAAGACGAAACGGCTGACCAGTTCATAGAGCGAACCGTACTGGAAAACGCAGATAAAATGCGCATCACAGTGGCTACTTCGGACAGGCTGGAGCAGATGGCAGTGTTCGGTCAGGGAGCCATGAGAATGTCTTCGAGGGAGCTCATATCCGACATTGAAAACAGCAACCGGGAAATCAGAGCTGCTCTTGACAGGCTTAAGGGAAGGAGCTAGTTGACCTTTTTCCTGATATAATGTACAGTAAGGTATGATACCTGAATTGGAGCGTGCAGGATGAATTATGCGGGACTTTTAGAAAAAAGAGAACAACTTCATAGAATTATGGAAAGCGTTCCTCCGGAAGCACTTGACAGCTTTGAAAAGAGCTTCAGCATCGAGTATGCGCATAATTCCACGGCAATCGAAGGTAACACCCTTACGCTGATTCAGACAAAGGCCATTCTGGAAGACGGTCTTTCTGTCGGAGGGAAATCTCTTCGCGAGATATATGAAGTCGCAAATCACGGAAAGGCTTTTGAATTCGTCAAAAGATGCGTCAAAGAGGGAAAGCCTCTGGATGAGCCGATTGTCAAAGATATCCACGCTATTTTGATGGAAAACATTATGACCGGAGGAATATACCGCAATGTTGAGGCGCGTATATCCGGAGCAGGATTCAGGCCTCCGGCTCCCGACGAAATGTATGTGCAGATTAAGAATTTTTATGCTGACCTCCCACGCAGAGCGGATTTAAATGCGGTTGAACTGGCCGCATGGACCCATGCAGAATTTGTAAGAATTCACCCGTTCGTAGACGGTAACGGGAGGACGTCGAGAATGCTCATGAATTATCAGCTCATGTCTGCCGGATTTCTTCCCGTATCCATAGCAAAAGAAAACAGGCTTGAGTATTTTGACGCGCTGGAAGCCTACGGCACGGAAGGAAATCTCCATCCGTTTGCGGACATGATTGCAGAACTTTTAGAAAAGCGTCTGGACGAGTACCTTTCAATAAGGGGAGATTAGCATATGGACAATAAAAATAGCGATAAATCATTTCATATGACAGCATCGGAGGATGAAATAGCCTCCTGTGCAGCAAATGCAGCAAGGAGCGTTACGGGAGTTGCGGAGATATATACGGGATTTTCCGGAAGCATTACCAATCTCCTTGGCATGGAGCCTTCGGAAGCTCAGGGCGTCAAGGTGGGCACAAAGGATGGAGATATGACCATAGATGTCTACATAGTTGCCGAATATGGGGTCAGGATACCCCAGCTTGCCTGGGAGATACAGCGCAAGGTTATAGACGATGTCAAAGAATTTGCAGGCGCAGCGCCTGAGGAAGTGAATATACATGTGCAGGGCGTTGTTATGCCCGGAGAGGACGAATGATGACGAGAAAAGAAGCCAGAGAATTTATGATGCAGGTGTTCTTTCAGATGGATGCCAATCACAGTTTTGACGTAGACGATAAAGCAAAATATTTTGCGGATTTCAGCGATAAGGGGCAGGAAAAATACTGCTCTGAAATATTTTCCCTTATCTGCAACAAGAAAGACGAAATCGATAAGCTGATTACAGACAACATGCGCGGCTGGACTCTTTCCAGAATGCCAAAAACGGACCTTGCAGTCCTAAGGGTTGCGGTTTGCGAAATGGCGTATATGAAGGGTATACCTGAAACAGTTTCCATAAACGAGGCTGTAGAGCTTTCAAAAAAATACGGCACGGAGGAATCTCATTCCTACGTGAACGGAATTCTTGCAGGCGTTTACAGGGAGCTTGAAAAGAGAGGGACTGAGGAAAAGTAAGAGTCTTTGGCGGAATTTCGATGAAGCCGACTCGATGAAGGCGATGACCTTACCTTAAGAAACCGATAAACTTATTTATTAACGACGAGCCTGTCAAAGGGCGATAAACCGATATGAAACAAAAATGCGCATTAGGCATAGATACCAGCAATTATAAGACGTCTGTAGCTGCGGTCACCGAATCCGGAGAGATTATCAGCGACAGACGGATTTTTCTTACCGTAAAAGAGGGGGCTTTGGGACTGAGGCAGTCCGAAGCCCTGTTTCAGCATACCGTAAATCTTCCCGGTTTGCTGGAAGAAGTTATAGATGATGTGAGAAAAGCAGGCTGCGAACTCGGCATCGTAGCAGCCTCCGCCGCGCCCCGCCCTCAGGCGGGGTCGTACATGCCGGCGTTTCTCGCCGGCATGTGCGCCGGCCGCGCAGCGGCCGCGGCGGCGGGCTGTCCGTATGTGGAATTTTCCCACCAGGAAGGCCACATTATGGCGGTAAAATTCTATTCATCCCTTTCGGGGGCTCCCTCACACATTTCAATGCACCTTTCGGGAGGCACCACCGAGCTTCTATACGTTAAAGACAATACCTGCGAGCATAAATCCGGAAACTGCGCAGATTTTGTCCCTTCAATGAACATTGAAATATGCGGTGGTTCTAAAGACATATCTTTCGGGCAGCTCCTTGACAGAACGGGACAGAAGATGGGTTTTGATTTTCCGGCGGGAAAGAAAATCGACAGGCTGGCCATCGAATATGCCGATAAAACAGTCTGCAACACTAACGGGATTGCTGCCGAAGGAGAAATGGATAAGGCTACCTGCACGTTTTCCATACCCGCAATTAATGTCATCGACGGCTGGATAAACCTTTCCGGTATCGAAACTGCCGTGAAAAAAGCAGTGGATGCAGGATGCGATTACGGCCTGCTTTCATTTAAGCTTATGAAGGCTATTTCAAAGGCCATAATCGGCATGGCAAAATACGGATGCAGAAAATATGGCGTAAAAGACGTGCTCCTTGCAGGCGGCGTATCGTCAAGCACGTACATCAGAAGAGCCGTAGAATCTTATATGAAAGCAGGGCATACAGATGGCGACGATGAAGGAATAAACATCGTCTTTGGAAAACCCGAACTTTCATCCGATAACGCAGTCGGCATAGCTCTTCTGGCAGCGAAAGCACAGCTTAAAGGCTTTAGGAAAAAGTTAAGCGAGGAAAAAGGGAGAATGAAAATATGAAAAACAAGTGCTGGATAAGCGTTCAAATCGTCCAACTGATATTGTTTATATGCTTCAGCGTTTTTCTGTTTACAAGGACAGTTGACGGGCACGGTGCGGTTCAGACGACGGAAATAAAGTTTATCAGTTTTACCGTGTGGGGGATTTTCTATCTTGGCGTTTTAGCCGTAGAATGGCTGATTTACTTTTTTGTACGGCATTTTAAGAGGTAGTTTTTGTGCTTGCCGCAGCGTTGATTTGAAAAATCGGGAAAGCTCTTTATTTTCCTTTAAAATGGTGTTGACTTATGTCCGAAATCGGATATAATTATCATGTACGAATTCGTACAAATAATGAATGCAGAACAGATGCGATTTGACTACTAAAAGAGGTAAAACACCATGAACAGAGAAAATAAACGAAAGACTTATGAAAAGGCTATTATAAAACGCACAGCTGCAAAGACAGCTTTACGTGTAAAGTATGCGGCCGCCCGGTAGTAGATACGGGAGCGGGAAGCGAACATCGCAACCACTGTCCAAACTGCCTTTCCAGCCTCCATCTCGATATAGAGCCGGGAGACAGAGAAGCGGACTGCGGCGGAATAATGGAGCCCATAGGCGTCTGGGTTAGAAAAAGTGGAGAGTGGGCGGTTATTCACCGGTGCAAAAGATGCGGGCATATAAGCTCCAACAGAGTAGCCGCAGACGATAACCCTATGAAACTGATGTCCATTGCGATGAAGCCTCTATCGGAGCCGCCGTTTCCTCTGGAAAGAATCGAAGAAATGACAGCCCTCATGGGAGGAGACGGTCAGCTGTACCGCAGATAACCGGGCAAGCTGAAATCAGGATATAGGATATACAGATATACAAGATATAGGAGGCAGATATGCACTATTTGAAAGCGGGACAATACACTTATCTTGCGGGAGAAATAAACGCCCTGTATCACGAGGCTGCCGTAAAGATGGGAATTTCGGATAGCGTCCAGAACGTACTTTACGTGCTTTGTGAAAAGGGCGGAAGATGTATGCAGAGCGAAGTAAGCAAGCTAACCGGCATAAGCCGCCAGACGATAAATTCCGCTATACGTAACCTTGAAAAAGACGGAATCGTGTATCTGGAGCAGGGTAAAGGCCGAAACACCATCCTATGTCTGACGGAGAATGGAAAGGAATTTGCGGCTGAGAAAATCCTCCCTCTCTACGAAGCCGAAAACAAAATCTGGAACGAGTGGACAGCCGAAGAACAGCAGCAGTACCTTACCCTAACGGAAAAATACCGGGACGGCCTGAAAAAATATTTGAAAGACATCCTATAGCCGCGAATTTGCTGAAAAGGAGAGTATGCTATAGAAATATGTGCAAGCTTATCATACTAAGGGGTAACTCTGGAAGCGGAAAGTCGACTATAGCTAAGCGTCTGCAAAAGAAACTGGGACATAATACTATGATTATTTCCCAGGACGAAATCAGGAGAAACATGCTACACGTCAATGATGGTGAAGATACACCCGCGATTCCGCTTATGAAAGAATTGCTGCAATACGGAAGTAACCACAGCAATATTGTTATATTGGAAGGCATTATGAGGTCTGATTGGTACAGCTCACTCTTTGAGTTTGCGAACTTTCTTTATGGCTCAGAAGTTTATTCCTACTATTTCGACATACCTTTTGAGGAAACTTTAAAACGCCATCTTACAAGAGAGAAATCCCGTGAATTTGGCGAAGAATCTATGCGAAGATGGTGGGTGGAAAAGGACTTTTCTGATAAACTTGAAGAGACGGTAATCACTGCCGAAAAAGATATAGAGACCATTGTCGAT
>CASFAX010000023.1 GCA_949292945.1 uncultured Bacillota bacterium
GGAGCCCAGTCGGTAACTCCTGACCAGTTCGACGATATAATGGGCAGGATTAAGACCATAAGAGAGGTAATATAGATGAACATAGGGGTCGTGGGACTCGGCCTTATAGGCGGGTCGCTGGCAAAAGCGTATAAGAAAAAGGGTTTCAGGGTTCTGGCCTGGAACCGGAACAAAGTCATAACGGACTTTGCTAAGATGTCAAAGGATATTGACGGCGATTTGACGAGGGAGAACCTCGGGGAGTGCGACTGCATCTTCCTTTCCATAACCACAGGCGGCGCTATAGACTGGCTTAAGGAAAACGCCGGTTACATTCCTGAAGGAGTTCTGGTAATGGACTGCTGCGGAATAAAGCGCAAAGTCTGCGAAACGGGATTTCGCCTGGCCCGTGAGAACGGCTTTACCTTCGTAGGCGGCCATCCCATGGCGGGAAAACAGGTGGGAGGCTTCAAAAACAGCAGCGGCGATATCTTTGAAGGTTCAGTCTTTGCCATAGTGCCTCCCGACATGAACGATATAAACCTTCTCACCCGGATAAAGAAGATACTGAAACCTGCCGGGTTTACGACTTTTGCGGTGATGACGGCGGAAGAACACGACGAGATAATAGCCTACACGTCCCAGATGACCCACCTTGTGTCCAACGCATTTATAAAGAGCAAGACGGCCATGAGCCAAAACGCAAAGGTGACGGGGGGAAGCTTCCGGGACTTTACCAGAGTAGCGTACCTTGACGAAAACATGTGGACGGAGCTTTTCCTTGAGAACAGGGATAACCTCATCTACGAACTCGAGACTCTCATGGGAGAGCTGGAAAAGTACATGGAGGCCCTGAAGGCGGGAGATGAAGGAAAGCTGAAGGAGCTTCTCGCCGAGGGAAAGAAGAGAAAGGAAGAGGTGGAGTGCAGTGCATCTTCATGAGGCTAAGGACAAAATCCGTGAGATTGTAAAAGGAGATACCATCGCCATAATAACGGACTCCAACGTGGGGCCTTTGTATTTAAAGGACGTCAGCGAACTTGTAGACGATGCCGGATTTAAGGTTTACAACATGGAAATACCGGCAGGAGAGGAATCCAAGAACGGCGAAACCTATCTTTCCATCCTTGAATTTCTCGCCGGAATCCCCCTTACGAGAACGGACGGAGTTATAGCTCTGGGGGGCGGTGTTGTCGGCGACATTGCAGGCTTTGCAGCTGCGACTTTCTTAAGAGGAGTCAAAGTCATTCAGATTCCCACAAGCCTTCTTGCGGCGGTGGATTCCTCGGTGGGAGGAAAGACGGCCATAAACCTGAAGGCGGGCAAAAACCTTGCCGGAGCTTTCCACCAGCCGGCCCTCGTCATTCAGGACCCGGAGTTCTTAAAGACTCTGCCTGATGACGTTTTCGCCGACGGAATGGCGGAGGTCATAAAGTACGGCGTCCTGGCGGATTCGGAGCTTTTCGAGATGCTGAAGGACGTAAAGGCGGTCAGGGATAATCCTGAGCCTATAGTTACAAGGTGCGTCGAAATAAAGAAGAAATACGTGGAAGAGGACGAATTTGACACGGGGGTGCGCCAGATGCTGAACCTGGGCCACACCATAGGCCACGCCATAGAAAAGCTGAGCGATTTTGATGTCAGTCACGGAAGAGCCGTTGCGGCGGGAATGGATATGATGGCTGAAATCGCTGAAAATCAGGGCTGGTGCGAGCACGCTGCCCGGGAAGAAATCGGGAAGATGCTGACACTCTGGGGTTTTGACCTTACGAGAAGATATACTAAGGAAGAAATTTACGGTATAATGCAGACGGACAAAAAGCGTAAAGGTTCGTCCATAGACATAGTGGTTCCCGAAAGGATTGGAAAGTGCGTGCTTAAGAGGATTTCAATGGAAGAGCTTAAGGAGATACTATGAGAGAGGTAAAGGTTATTCCGTCAAAATCCGACGCTCACAGAGCCATGATATGCGCAGCCCTTGCGGAAATCCGGTCGGGGCTTAACGGAGTCGAAACCTGCAAAATAATATGCGATGAGACGTCAAAGGACATGGAGGCTACGGCAAAGTGTCTGGCAGCTTTAAAGGAAGCGGTCTCTGGTGCGTCAGGCGCGTCAGAACAGGACTCTTGCGGCGGAAAGCCCGGGGAGGCAGAGCGGACAAAACCTGCGGTTCTCATGTGTGGCGAAAGCGGCTCTACTTTGAGATTTCTCCTTCCCGTAACGGCGGCCCTGGGAGTAAACGGTGATTTTATGCCGGAGGGAAGGCTTCCGGAAAGGCCTCTTTCACCGCTGTACGAGGAATTGACGGCTCACGGGTGCAGGATGAGTTCTCAGGGCAGCGTTCCATTCAAAGTGAGAGGAAAGCTGGAGCCGGGGAAGTACACTTTGCCCGGAAACGTATCGTCTCAGTACATAACAGGACTTCTGCTGGCTCTTCCCCTTCTGGAAGGTGACAGTGTCATAGAGGTAACGACGCCCCTGGAATCTGCCGCCTACGTTGACCTTACCTTAAGGGTAATGAAAGACTTCGGAATGGACATCGAAGTGTCAGGGGACGGTTGCCTGAAGTATACTATAAAGGGAGGGCGGAGATACTCGGCTCCCCGGGTATATGAAGTGGAAGGCGACTGGTCAAATGCTGCATTTTGGCTGGCGGCAGGGGCTCTCACCGATGACGGAGTAAAGTGCCGTGGACTGAGGATGGATTCGGTTCAGGGCGACAAGGCCATAGCGGACATTCTGAAAACTATGGGAGCAGATGTTGAAACCGGCGCAGATTTTGTCGCTGTAAAGAAAGGAAGGCTTCACGGATTAACCGTAGACGCAGGGCCGATACCTGACATGATTCCGGCCCTGTCGCTTGTTGCCTGCGCCGCAGAAGGTGAGACCCGCATAGTTAACGCCGGGAGGCTGAGAATAAAGGAAAGCGACAGGCTGGCCTCCATAATGGAAGTTCTGACAGGGCTTGGCGCAGACGTGACAGAGCTTGAGGACGGACTGGTGATAAGGGGAGCGGGAAGCCTTGAGGGCGGAGAAGCTGAGGGACATAACGATCACAGGATAGTTATGATGGCAGCCGTTTCGTCCCTTATAAGCAGAAAGCCCGTAACCATAGAAGGGGCGGCAGCCGTTGAGAAATCCTACCCTGCGTTTTTTGACAGGATGAGGGAGATGAACCTTGACGGCAACCTGATTTTGAAGTAGGAGAAAAAGATGTCATCTACATACGGAGAGAACCTGAAAATATCCATATTCGGCCAGTCTCACTCGGAGGCCATAGGGGTGGTCATAGACGGCCTGCCTGCAGGTTTTGAGGTGGATATGGATGAGCTTAACGAATTTCTTTCGCGAAGGGCTCCGGGACAGGGAAAGCACACCACCAGCAGGAAGGAGCCGGACAGACCGGAATTTCTTTCTGGCCTTGTGGGGAATAAAACCTGCGGTGCGCCTCTGGCGGCGGTCATAAGAAACACCAACACCAGAAGCTCGGATTACGATAACATAAGGGATATCCCGCGGCCGGGACATGCGGATTTTGCGGCAAGGATAAAGTACGGCGGAGCGGAGGACGTAAGCGGCGGCGGACATTTTTCGGGCCGTCTGACTGCTCCTCTTTGCATAGCCGGAGGCATAGCCCTTCAGATTTTGAAGGAGAAGGGAATCACTGTGAAGGCCGAAATAAAGGAAATCGGAGGAAAGAGAGAAGACTTTCTTGAAACCATTGAAGAGGCAAGACTTGACGCCGATTCGGTGGGCGGAATCGTAGAATGCGTCATCGAGGGTGTTCCGGCAGGGTACGGAAACCCAATGTTCGGCGGCGTGGAAAACAAAATCGCCTCCTGCGTCTTCGGAATTCCCGCAGTCAAAGGCGTGGAGTTCGGCGCAGGCTTTGAGACGGCGAGAATGCGCGGAAGCGAAAACAACGACGAGTTTTATTACGATGAGGACGGAGGTATTAGAACCCGGACAAACAACCACGGAGGAATCCTGGGGGGAATCACCACCGGAATGCCCATAGTTTTCAGGGCGGCATTTAAACCAACGCCGTCAATAGGAAAACCTCAGAAGAGCATAAGCTTTTCGGAGAAGAAGGATACGGTACTTGAGATAAAGGGAAGACACGACCCGTGCGTGGTCACAAGAGCAGTGCCCTGCGTTGAGGCAGCTGCGGCAATAACCGTTTTAGACATTATTTTAGGAGGAAAAAACTGATGAACTTAGACGATTACAGAGCTGACATTGACAGGATCGACAGAGAACTGGTGGAAAAGCTGGAAGAGAGAATGCACGTGGCGGAGAAAATCGCCCTGTATAAGAAGGAACACGATCTTCCTATCACCGACGAGCTGAGGGAGAGAGCCCTTCTCGAAAAGATTACGGACATGTCTTCTCCGGACATGGCTCTCTACAACAGAATGCTCTGGGGAACCCTGATGGACATGAGCAAGGATCACCAGAGAAAGGCCACTCAGGGAGACAGCGACCTGGTGAAGACCATAAAGAAAGCTCTGGAGACGACACCGAAGGTATTTCCGGCTCAGGCCGTAGTCGCCTGTCAGGGCGTTGAGGGAGCATACTCTCAGGCAGCCTGCGACAAGCTGTTCAAAATGCCTAAGATCATGTACATGAAGAACTTCAAAGGAGTCTTTGCCGCAATAAACCAGGGCCTCTGCCAGTACGGAATCCTGCCTGTTGAAAACAGCAGCGCCGGCTCCGTAAATCAGGTTTACGATTTGATGATGGAATACAACTTCCACATTGTAAGGAGCATCCGTCTCAGAATCGACCATAATCTCTTGGCAAAGAAAGGCGTAAAGAAGGAAAACATAAGGGAAATCGTGTCCCACGAGCAGGCAATAGCCCAGTGCGAGGATTACCTGAAGCAGTTCCCGCTGGCAAAGATAACGGTTCTGGAAAACACCGCCGAGGCTGCGAAGATGGTTGCAGAGTCTGACAGAGACGACATCGCAGCAATATCGTCTTATTCCTGCGGAAAGCTCTACGGCCTGGAATTTATCGAGGAAGCCATTCAGGACAACGACAACAACTACACCAGATTCATCTGCATTTCCAAGAATCTGGAGATATATCCTGGCGCAAACAAGACGAGCCTTATGCTGGTGGTAGATCACAAACCGGGCTCCCTTTACAACGTGCTTTCACGGTTCTACGCCCTCGGAATCAACCTTGTCAAGCTGGAGAGCCGTCCGCTTCCTGAAAGGGAATTCGAGTTCATGTTCTACTTCGACATAGAGGCAGAAGTGTACTCCGAAGAATTTGCCCGCATGATGAACCAGCTGGAAGAGATGTCCAGAGAGTTCAGATATCTGGGAAGCTACAGCGAAGTATAAAAGCGGGCTTTCCGGTCGGGGCAAAACAAGAGAGATAACGGGAATTCGCCGGCGTCCTCGAAGCCGGCACCCGATACAGCGGGTATAAGGGCGGAAATCCCTCACTTCGCAAACGTGGTACCTGTGACGGTGCTCAGTGAATCAGGATTTCCGCCCTTTTCCGCTTTCGGCTGCACTCCTTCTGCGGAATGCTGTCTGCGTCCCGCTATCTCACCTTCATTTTAATGCCCCGACCTGAAAACAGCGGCTTTTGACGAATATACAATGTTAATTTGAAAGGAATTGTATTATGAAGATTTTGGTGATCAACGGGCCGAATCTGAATATGCTCGGAATCCGCGAGCCCGAAATATACGGCTCGGCGACCTATGACGACCTGCTGGATACGGTCAGAAGGGGCGCAGACGGCCTCGGAATGGAAGTCGATTTTTTCCAGTCCAATCACGAAGGGGCGCTGGTTGATGAGATCCAGCGAGCATACGGCGTTTACGACGGAATCGTAATAAACCCGGCGGCCTATACCCACACCAGCGTGGCTCTTCTCGATGCCATAAAGGCCGTGGGAATTCCGGCAGTGGAGGTCCACATATCGGACGTTAGAGAGCGGGAGGATTTCCGTCAGGTTTCATACGTCCGCAAAGGCTGCATCGGAACCGTCATGGGCGAAGGCTTTGACGGGTACGTTCACGCTTTGAGAATTTTAAAGGAGCACATGGAAGGATAAATGAAGAAAAAAATAAAAAACCGCATAGGCGGGATTGCGCTGGTGGGGATTGCCGCCTTTGTCGGCGGCGCGGCCGGATACTTCGGAATGGAAGCCCTTTCGAAAGAGGGCTTTTACGGAGCGGGGATGTTCGCCATGCTGGCGGTCCTGGTCGTATCCCTGTACCTTTCGATGTTCATTCACGTGCTTATTCACGAAGGCGGCCACATGGTCATGGGGCTTGCCACAGGATATGGTTTCCTGTCCTACAGGGCGGGAAGCCATATTTGGGTTAAGAAGGAAAACAAAATCGTCCACGGACGTTTTCAGATGCCGGGGACGGGAGGCCAGTGTCTCTTGAACCCTCCAAAGAACCCGACCGGGAGAGAAAACCCTGCTTTTCTGTACAACCTGGGCGGCGGCCTGTTCAACCTGACAAGCGCGGCCCTGGCCGCGGCCGCCGCTTTCTGCCTTGACGCAGGAAGTCCGGTTCTGACGGCGGTCAAGGTTTTCTTTATCTGCTTCGCGCTGGTGGGCGTTTATCTGGGGCTCATAAACCTTATTCCCCTTAAGATAGGCGGAGTTCCCAACGACGGGTACAATATGCGGCACCTTTTGTCGGCTTCGGATACAAACGACGTTTTCAACCTGGCTCTTTCCATGTACGAAGCCCAGTGCCGGGACGTGAGACTTAAGGACCTTCCGGAAGAGATGTTCGCCGCGGCCGGATGCTCGGGCGCGGAAGATGCAGCCGGGATTTGCGACCGGGGCAACGTTTTTGAGATAGGTTTCCTGCAGAGCCTGGCCGAAAAGAGCTTCGACGAGGGAAGGTTCGATGAAGTAGAGAAGATTTGCCGGGCTATGACAAAAGCCTCAAAGGTTCCCGAAATTTACAAGACCCAGGCAGCCATGCTTCTGATTCTCATCTGCATGGCAGAGGACCGGCCGGAAGACGCCGAGTCACTTCTTGCGAAGAAGACGGTTAAAAAGACTCTTTCCGCTTCCTTGCTCATGCCCAACACCGCGTGCATAGAGTACGGCCGGGCCCTTCTCATCTCGCACGACGAGAAAAAAGTCCGCAGATGGAAGGAGCGGTTCGACAAAATCGGCCGGACTTACCCGTTCAAAGCCGACTATCAGTGTTACGCTGAAATCTTCGATATGATAACGGCCGCAGCTTCAGCAGACGGAAAGGAGGCAGCTGATGAATAATCTTGAAACCGACAGGCTTGTCCTGCGCAACTGGCAGGACGGCGACGCTGAGGATCTGTTTCTCGCCGCAAAAAATCCCAATGTGGGTCCTATGTGCGGCTGGGATCCCCACAAAGACGCCACCGAGAGCCTTTTTACAATACGCAATATCCTTAATTCCGAAAACTGCTTCGCTCTGGTTCTCAAGGAGACCGGAAAGCCGGTGGGTTCCATAGAGCTGATGACGGGCGAAAAGTCCAGGCTCAGCGCCAGCGATTCCGAGGCGGAGCTGGGCTACTGGTTGGCCGAAGAATACTGGGGAAGGGGCCTCATGCCCGAAGCCGCAGACCGTATTATTGAGTACGGATTCTCAGGGCTGGGCCTTTCAAAAATCTGGTGCGCCGCCAGAAGCTACAACTCCAAGTCCCTGAGGGTTCAGGAAAAGTGCGGCTTCTCCTACGTCCGCACCGACAAAGGCGTCACCTCCGGGCGGACCGGCGACGTCTACGACCGCATCGTCAACTGCCTGACTAAAGAGCAGTGGCAGGCGCTCTGATCAGACGTGTGATCGCTCTGCCATGGCCGTGTGGGCCGGATAGGTCAAAAACTGCTGCCGCGGCCGACGAAATCTGGGCTGCCGCGGGTATCAACCGGAAATCTGGCCGAGAAATCGGCTTGAATAACATGGTGATGAAGAGAAAATCTCGGCCACTTGCCGGGATTTTGCGGTTTTTGCAGTAAAATCCGTGGGCCGCGAACCGTTAATTCGGGGCTCGCGGCCCAGCCACCACGGATTACAGCATGAAAAGATAAGAACAAACAAAAAATAGTTGATTTTACCAATAAATGTAAGTATAATACTGGGAAAGAGGGGGGTAAAAATGAAAATCAAGCCTTTAATAGAGAAAGAGCTGATAAGGAACCTGAATGCCAGAGAAGAATTTAAGGGAAAACTGGCAAATCTGCCCGAGGGATCGCTCAGAGCGGATATACGAGGCGATAAGGTGTACTATTCCAGACGAATTAACGGAAAGAGCTACTATATAAAAATCGGAAGCGCCAGACTCGTTGAACAGCTTAAGGAGCGTAAATTTGCAGAGACAGGTCTTGAAATTGTGGAAAGGAATATAGTGCACTTGCAGGCTTTGCTGGATAATTATCAGACGTTTTTGACCGGTGATATACTGGCGAAGATGCCGAAATCCTATCGGAGCGAAGCGGAAATGAGAGGTGTATTTAACGGACGCTACATAAACGCCATGGACTGGGAAAAGGCCGACTATCCGAAGCGGGACTGGAACCCCGAATATAAAAAGCCGGGACACGTAACGCTTAAAGGTGAAGCTGTACGGAGCAAGTCGGAACTTAGCATTGCCAACATTCTCCACGCGAAAGGAATCCGCTACCGTTACGAGGAAGAAATCGAGATAGGAGGGATGCTGTTTTGTCCGGATTTTATCGTATATGTGGAAAGTGAGGACAGATACCTGCTTCTGGAGCATTGCGGACTGATGCTTGACGAGAGTTATCAGCGGAGGTATGCGAGGAAGGTAGCAAGGTATATTATGGGTGGACTGATGCCCGGGCGGGACGTTTTCTTTACGTACGACGACAAAGACGGCAATCTGGACACCAGGCTGATAAATGAGATATTAGAACTGTATTTTATGTAATGCAGGCATTGGGGTGTGCTCTCATCAGTCTGGCAGGCGGTCTGATTAACCGTGTAATCGCTCTGCTGTGGGTCGGACAGGCCAAAAACTGCTGCCGCGGCCGACGGAATCTGGGCCACCGCGGGCAGCAATCAGAAACGTGGCCGAGAAATCGGCTTGAATAACATGGTGATGAAGAGAAAATCTCGGCCGCTTGCCGGGATTTTGCCGTTTTTGCAGCAAAATCCATGGGCCGCGAACCGGTAATTCGGGGCTCACGGCCCAGTCACCCGAGCTAACTAAACCCAGCCGTCCAAGTCCGCTCGCCCAGATGCCCGAGCGTACCTAACCCAGCCCCAAGGCACCGATTATGTATATCCTGTGAAAACGGGACGAAAACTGAAACAATCTGAAAAAATCTGCGAAATAACGGTTGACATTGAGCAAACGGGGTAGTATCTTATATATAGAGATTAGCACTCGATATATATGAGTGCTAATAACGCGAGGCGAGTCGGTAGTACAGGCATGCGAGCCCTCGCGGAAGAAAGGAAGGAGGATTTTATGGAGCTTTCTGAGAGAAAACTTAAGATACTGCAAGCTATAATAAGCGATTACGTCAGAACAGCAGAACCGGTAGGCTCCAGAACCCTTTCCAGAAAGTTTGATCTGGGGATAAGTCCCGCCACTATCAGAAATGAAATGAGCGATCTGGAGGAGATGGGGTATCTGACCCACCCTCATACGTCTGCGGGAAGGGTTCCGTCCGATAAGGCTTACAGACTTTATGTAAACAGCCTTATGCCGAGACAGGAGCTTACGCCTCAGGCTAAACGGACCATAGCAGATAAGCTGCAGGCGAACATAAACGAATTTGACAGAACCATTCAGCACGCAGCGCAGATTTTGTCGGAGATAACTAACCTGACGTCCTTTGCAATGACGCCGACTAAGACGGAAGAAACGCTGAAGTTTGTGAACCTGCTTCCGGTAGATAAGAACACCGTGGTGCTGATGATAGTATCCGACAGCGGAGAGATTTCAAACACCGCCATGAAGATAAAGGTTCCATATACCGAGGAGAACCTCCAGCTTCTGGCAAAGAGCATGACTTACACATACAGAGGCAAGAAGCTGACGGACGTGCTGAAGAGCCGTATACAGAAGAATTTTGAGACGGATATAGAGGCCATGAGCAGGCTGGCGGACAACATTCTGCCGGACTTCATGAAGACTCTTGAAGATATGCTCAACGTCCAGCTCTACATGGACGGCCTTACCAATATATTTGATCTGCCGGAGTACAGCGACATCGACAAGGCGAGAAAGTTCCTTGCCCTCCTCGATAAGAAGGAGGACTTCACGAAGAAGCTTATTGAGCGCGACGACGGCATGATAGTTACCATAGGAGGGGAAAACGCGGACGACATGATGAACGACTGCTCCCTCATAACGGCCACCTACAGTGTGGACGGAAAGCTGGTAGGAAAAATCGGGGTAATAGGGCCTACGAGAATGAGATACGGAGAGATAACCTCTATCATGGAATATCTCACCGAGAACCTTAACAACACATTTAAGTTAGAAAGCGGTGACAATGACAGTGAGTGAAGAGATGAAAAAGAAAAATGACGCAGGGACAAAGCCTGCGGAGAATCCGGAAAATGAAAAGCCCGAAGCCTGCGGCAATGAAGCGGCAAAGGCTGAAGGGACAAAGTGTGAAGAAGCCGGAGACAAGGCGCCGGACGGAAAATCTTCCGAAGCTGAAGCCGAAAAAGACAGCAAGGCAGCCGAAAAAGATGGCGAGGCGGCCGGAAAAGCCGGTTCGGACAAAACCGGGGAAACAGGAGAAAGCGCTGGCAGCACGGAAGATGCCGCAGCTGAGGACGAAGCGCTGATGGCCAAGTACCAGAGGCTGATGGCTGATTTTCAGAACTATAAGCGTAGAACGGAAAAGGAAAAGAGCGACATTTACGCGTATGCTAACGAGAAGCTCATAGTAGGGCTCCTCGAAGTAATAGATAATTTTGAGAGAGCAGTTCTCTCCGATACGGCCGATAAGAAGTACGCAGAAGGCATGGAGATGATATTCAGACAGCTTAAGAGCGTGCTGGAAAAATCGGGACTTGAGGAGATAAAAGCTCTCGGAGAAGGCTTTGACCCCAACTTCCACAACGCCGTGATGACCGAGGATAACGACCAGTTTGAAAGCGGCAGCGTGACGGAAGTGCTCCAGAAGGGTTACACCCTGAACGGAAAGGTCATACGTCCGTCAATGGTAAAGGTTAATAACTAGAAGATACATAAAAGGAGGAAAACAAAATGGCCAAAGTAATAGGAATAGATTTAGGAACGACTAACAGCTGCGTGGCAGTACTGGAAGGCGGCGAACCTGTAGTAATACCTAACGCAGAAGGAAACAGAACTACACCGTCCGTTGTAGGATTTGCAAAGAACGGAGAGAGACTGGTAGGTGAGACTGCAAAGAGACAGGCAGTAACCAATCCTGAGAGAACCATCTCATCCATAAAGAGACATATGGGCGAGGATTACACCGTTGAAATCGACGGAAAGAAATACACTCCGCAGGACATTTCCGCAATGATTCTTTCAAAGCTGAAGGCAGATGCGGAAAGCTATCTGGGCGAGAAGGTAACGGAAGCTGTAATCACAGTTCCTGCATACTTCTCCGACTCTCAGAAGCAGGCGACAAAGGATGCCGGAAAGATCGCAGGTCTCGATGTAAAGAGAATCATCAACGAACCTACTGCTGCATCCCTTGCATACGGACTTGATAAGGAAGAAGGAACCCACAAGGTTCTCGTATATGACCTGGGCGGCGGTACATTCGATGTATCCATCCTTGAGCTGGGCGACGGCGTATTCGAGGTACTGGCTACCAACGGTGATACTCACCTGGGCGGCGACGACTTTGATAACGCCATAATGAACTACCTGGCAGACACGTTCTCACAGGAGCACGGCGTTGACCTGAGACAGGATAAGATGGCACTTCAGAGACTGAAGGAAGCCGCAGAGAAGGCAAAGAAGGAGCTGTCATCTGCACAGACCACCAACATTAACCTGCCGTTCATCACGGTAACATCGGACGGCCCGCTTCACATGAACGTGGATCTTACCAGAGCCAAGTTCGATCAGCTGACGGGACACCTTGTTGAGAAGTCCATCGAGCCGATGAAGAAGGCAATGGCAGATGCAGGCGTTACCAACAGCGATATCGCAAAGGTAATCCTTGTAGGCGGATCCACCAGAATTCCGGCAGTTCAGGAGGCTGTTAAGAGAGTTACCGGAAAAGAGCCGTTTAAGGGAATCAACCCTGACGAGTGCGTAGCAATAGGTGCTGCAATTCAGGCAGGCGTTCTTACCGGCGAGGTAAACGACGTACTGCTTCTGGATGTAACTCCGCTTTCACTTTCCATCGAAACCCTGGGCGGCGTAGCTACAAAGCTCATCGAGAGAAACACAACCATACCTACGAAGAAGAGTCAGATATTCTCCACCGCAGCGGACAATCAGACTGCTGTAGACATTCACGTAATGCAGGGCGAGAGAGAATTTGCGGCAGACAACATCACTCTGGGAAGATTCCAGCTCACCGGCATCGCACCGGCACCGAGGGGAATTCCGCAGATTGAGGTTACATTCGATATAGATGCCAACGGTATCGTAAACGTAAGTGCTAAGGACCTTGGAACAGGCAAGAGCCAGGCTATCACCATCACTTCTTCCACCAACCTTTCCGAAGAGGAAATCGAGAAAAAGGTTAAGGAAGCACAGCAGTATGCTGCCGAAGATAAGAAGCGTAAGGAATCCGTTGAGGAGAGAAACAAGGCTGAGAGCATGATCTACGAAACCGAGAAGGCTCTTAAGGAGCTGGACGGCAAGATTTCCGAAGAGGAAAAGAAGACCGTAGAGGATGCAAAGGAAGACCTGAGAAAGGCTCTTGAGGCAAACAATCCTGACGAGATAAAGGCAAAGACCGAGGCTCTCACCGAGAAGTTCCACACCATCTCCACCAAGCTGTATCAGCAGGCTCAGGCGCAGCAGGGCGCAGGCCCTGACATGGGCGCAGGCACCGGAGCAGGTCCTGATATGAACGCAGGAAATGCAGGAAACACCGGAAACGCAGGTCCTGATGGAGACAACGTAGTAGATGCGGACTACGAAGTGGTTGACGACGACAAATAGACTTAAATGCAATAACCCAAAGGTTTGCTCACAGAAGGACTTTGCCCCAAGTGAGCAAATCTTTGTTTAGAAATATCAATTACGGAAGGTGAGAACCATGGCGGAAAAACGAGATTATTATGAAGTGCTGGGCCTGAAAAAGGGCGCCAGCGACGAAGAAATAAAGAAAGCCTTCCGCAAGATGGCGATGAAATATCATCCGGACAGAAATCCGGGAGACAAGAAGGCCGAAGAGAAGTTCAAGGAAGTAAACGAAGCCTACAGCGTCCTTTCGGATCCTGACAAGAAGAGCAAATACGACAAATTCGGCTTTGCGGGAGTGGACCCGAACGCAGGCTTTGGCGGAGGAGCAGGAGGCTCAGGCTTTAGCGGCTTCGGAGCAGGCGGATTTGACGACATCTTCGACATCTTCGGAAACATGTTCGGCGGAGGCGGAGGATTCGGCGGCTTCGGAGGAAACAGAGGCGGCGGACGCAGAAGGAACGGACCGGCCAAAGGCAGAGACCTTCAGAAGGGCATAACCATAACCTTTGAGGAAGCAGCTTTTGGTACGAAGAAGACCATTTCGGTCACAAAACTTGTAAAGTGCGACACCTGCCACGGCGAAGGAAACGCTCCGGGAACGGAGAAGAAGACGTGCCAGCGGTGCGGAGGTACCGGACAGGTAAGCAGCGTACAGCGGACGGCATTTGGCCAGTTCCAGAGCACAGGGCCTTGTCCTGACTGCGGAGGAACGGGCTTTAAGATAGACACACCTTGTCCTGACTGTAAGGGCACGGGCAAAGTGAGAAAGACCATAAAGATAAACGTGGACATTCCGGCAGGAGTGGACAACGACAGCATAATTCCTATAAGAGGACAGGGTGAGCCGGGTGAAAACGGCGGCCCTAACGGAGACCTGTACATAGTCATTGCCGTAGAGCCTCACGACGTGTTCACGAGAACGGGAGACGACCTGCATCTGGAGATTCCTATCACATTCGAGCAGGCGGCTTTGGGCGATGAAATCACCGTCCCTACCCTGGACGGCAAGGTATCGTATAAGATTCCTGCGGGAACACAGCCGAACACGGTATTCAGACTCAGGGGCAAAGGCGTTAAGAACGTGAGAAACGGACGGATGGGGGACCTTTACGTCAAGGTGACCCTTGAGATTCCGACAAAGCTGAATTCAAAACAGAAGAAGGCTATAGAGAGCATGGGCAAGGCTTTAGGGCCTTCCTGCTACCAAAAGAAGAGCAGTTTTGCGGAGAAGATGAAAGATCTTTTCACAAAATAGCCGTATAGGGGCGCATTTTTACCTGACAGGTGGAATGCGCCTGTTTTTTATGGTAAAATGGTGGACATGAAATTTCAGGGCATACCTTCAGGACGGGTGCCCTGGGGGAGTAAAGCCTGAGAGGAGAGAGTTTTGAAATACATAGAAGTAAGGATAGAAACCAGTCACGAGGGAACGGAGGCTGTGGCGGCGGCCTTTTTAAGCCTCGGCATTACGGATGTTGCGGTGGACGATCCCGCCGATGTTGTTGGAATCATGGATAAGAAGGAAGGCTACGAGTGGGATTACATAGAGGATGATGTGATTACTGGCCTCGACCGTCCGCCGGTGGTTTCGGTTTACATGGAGGATACCGCCGAAAACAGAGAACTTGCTGAAAAGATAGAGGAAAAAATCGAAGAGCTTTCAAAGGCGGTTTGCGGCGGCATCTACGGCGAAGGCGCAGATTTCGGAGAGCTTTCCACGGAGATTAAATACGAAGACGACAGCATCTGGAAGGACAGGTGGAAGGAATACTTCAAGCCGTCGGCGATTTCGGATACCATAGTGGTTAAGCCGACCTGGGAGGAATACGAAAATCCGGGCGACAAGCTGGTAATTGAAATAGATCCGGGCATGGCCTTCGGTACGGGAACTCACGCAACTACTTCCATGTGCGTCTCGGCTCTTGAAAAGTACATGAAAAAGGCAGGGGGAGATTCGCCGGAGAAGATGAAGGTTCTCGATGTGGGCTGCGGCTCGGGCATACTTTCCATCGCTGCGGCAAAGCTGGGAGCGGGAGACGTTCTCGGAATAGATATAGACGAAACTGCCGTAGAGGTTGCAGAAGAAAACATCGCCTTAAACGGCGTTTCGAATGTGACAAGGGCTGTCTATGGCGACCTGACAAAGGGTGTGGACTACGTGGCGGACATAGTAGTTGCAAACCTTATGGCAGACCTTGTGATGATGCTTTCAAAGGACGCGGCAAAGCATATGACGGAAGACGGATACTTTATTTCCTCAGGAATTCTGGTGGAAAAGGAGGAAACCGTAAAGGATAAGCTGATTTCCGAAGGGTTCAGGATAGTAGAGATAATGGAAAAGGATGAATGGTGCTGCATAGCAGCCCAGCGCAGGTGAGGGGACAAAAGGTGAATTTTTCAGCTGTTTTAACTGCATTTAAGGGACTTATCGTAGGAGTGACCATGATGGTTCCCGGCGTTTCAGGCGGATCCATGGCCATGATACTGGGCGTTTACGACGATCTGATTTCATCGGTAAGTTCTTTTTTGAAAAACCCGAAAGGACACGCTCTCTTTCTGGGATGTTTTGCCGTGCCTGCACTCTTTGGCATGGTGCTCTTTGCAGAACCCCTTTTAAATCTAATAGAAGGAAACAGGCTCATCTCCATGTACTTCTTCATGGGAGCCGTAGCGGGAAGCATTCCCATGATCTACGACAAGGCGAAGGTTCACAGGATAGACTGGAAGTTTTTCGTGTGCATAGCGGCGGGCATAGCTCTCGTCAGCAGCATAAGGCTCCTCCCCGACGGTCTCTTTTCAGGAGCGGGATCTGAAGGAGTTCTTTCCGTCGCCGTTCAGCTTGCAGGGGGCGTCATAGTGGCGGTGTCCCTCATACTTCCCGGAATAAGCGTATCCTACATGCTGGTGGTGCTGGGACTTTACGAAAGCACCATAAGAGCCATCGGCAACATGGACATAATTTCCATACTGCCTCTTGCCATAGGCTGCATCGCAGGTATAATACTCACCACAAAAATCCTGGAAATGTGCATGAAGAGATACCCTTTCGCCACATACCTTGTCATCCTGGGATTTATCATAGGTTCCGTAGCGGAAGTCTATCCGGGACTTCCGAAAACCGGAGTGGAATGGGCCTTGGCCGCTGTCCTCTTTGCCATAGGATTCATCTGCATCTACCTCATTTCGCGAAGGGAAGAAGAGATGGAGGAAGAGGAAAGGGACGGACTTAATGAAAACCTGAACGAGTGAGCAGCATCAAAATGGGCCCGAACTCGGATTTCGCGCAAAAATCGAAAATCCGAGTTCGAAAATGCTCGGAATCTGCCTGCTGTAAGGTGATTACGAGCACATTTGCATTCATATTTTTATCTATCGTGCTACTAAACGGAAGTGAGCTGCCAGTTTACTAGTACTTTCGTGCTAGTCAAATCTCTGTTTTGAGCTATTTCCGAGCACCGCGGCTGTAAAAGCGCATCTGGCCGCTTGAAAGTGCCTGGCATCGCGGCCGCCCGCGAGTGCTGTAGCTGGCTGGTCTGCATCGTATCGGCGCACTTCAGCAACCTCGCCAGCAGGAAATCCTGACATCCGGTAAATGGATGACTACGCAGCTGCCGTCAGAAAATAGGAAGCTCCGCCATCGAAACATGAAAGCGAAAGTTTCGACAGCGGAGCTTCTTCGATTTTAAAAGGAATGTAGAGGAGTTTATCAGATTCTTATCAGATGTCCTGCAATGACTCACCTGCGCAGGATGCTTCGATAATACCGTTATCCCACATGTAGTCTATAATGCTCTTAAAATCACCGTCTTCGTAAAATCCCACCGTAGCATCGTAAAATTCATCTGTAACATCCATGCCGTTTTCATCCAGAACCGAGCACCTGTCCGGCTCTTCATAGAACCCCGTAAAGAATTCCACAAAATCCTCAGACGGCGCCGAGTTCTTCTCCATCCAGGCGGAAATGTCCGGCAGGTTATATATGACTATGGCCGCGACGACTACAAGGACTGCGATAACTGCAATGACAGCTTTCTTCTTACCGGTCATGACAGACCATCCTTTCCCGCATAGCGGACAGCGTCAGATTCCGGCAGCATCCGTCTCAGATGCGGATATTCCTCTGTCGTTAATCTCTTCAATAAACGATTTATACGTGAGGACTTCCCTGACTACGCAGTAGATTACGTACATTGCAATGGCTATTTCGTAGCGGTAAGCCCAATCCGTATACTTTAGCGGGTAAAAAACAGCCGCCATGCCGCAGAAAAACAGCAGCGCGCCGTACTTTCCGGTTTTGCGGTCAGACCACTTTTCATAAACGTAAGCCAGAAGCGCCGCGCCGGCAACGAACACACCTGCGACGATAAAAAGCCAGGATTTGCCGTCAGCAAATTCGTAGGTCGAAATCATCGCAATCCATATAATCGATGTGGCGGCGATGTACTTCATTCTCTGAGATTTATATGCTCTGATAAGCGCCATGTGCTGCTGATTACGTTTTTCCATGGTATGTTCCCTCCTGTTCAAAACCCGTTTCCCAAATCTGTTCAAACAACCCCTTTTGAAACAGCTGACACCGTGAAGCGGTCGTGACTGCCGTTCGCACAAGATTGATTATTTGCACTATTATGATACAGCAAAGAAATTCCCGCGTCAATATATATTTTGTAAAACATAGCATTTTATTTCGGATTATTATGCTATATAATAACTTTGGAGGAAAACATGGCAAGAGAAAGAAACAGCTTTAAAATGGGTACAGTGGAAATGATGACATTGTTTATTCTAAGCAAGGGGGATTTCTACGGCTACCAGATATCTTCACTTATAGGAAAGCTTACGGATAACAGGGTGACGGTTCCAGAAAGTACGCTTTATCCTACACTATATAAGCTGGTAGACAGAAAACTCATTTCCGATAAGGCTGTACCGTCCGGGAAAAACCGGGTGAGGGTTTACTATCACCTCGAGAAGGAGGGAGAAGAGAGACTTAAAGAACTTCTGGAGGATTATCGAAAAATAACAGAAGGAATTGCACAGCTTCTTACCACCGAAGAAATTTATGAGGAGGATGTCTGATGGACAGAGAAAGAGCTATACAGGACTACATTAAACAGGTAAAGGTGATGTTTCCTTTGCATGGGAGTGAAAGACAAAGATTTATTAATGATTTAAAAGAAGCTGTGGAAAGTCATGTTGAAAAAACAAAGGATACTTCGTATGAAGGGATAGTTGAGCATTTTGGAAGCCCTTCGGAAGTGATAAGCAATTACATTGAGGGGATGGACCCCGAGGTGCTTTGCAGAAAAATAACCTTCAGGCGGCGAATCTTTGCCGTAGCGATTATAGCTCTGATTGCAATACTGATTGGCGTAATAGTTAATTTGTATTGGGATTATAGTGCATATAGGCAGGATGTAGAGTCCATAGTTGTAGAGAGGGAAACGGTAATATATTAGCAGGAGTATAAAATTATGAAAAAGTTTATGTGCATGTTTGTATTAGGATTATAACCATCAAGCTCACCTGTAGCCCTACGGGAGTGTTCTCGTAGCCTTATCTGATGGGGGATTATTAAAGCATCTGCGAACAAAGGCGAACGTTACCTTAAGATTTCTTAATCTTTTTCCTATTCTGTTTACATCTGCTGAATATTCTGATACAATGAGCAAAACGTGATAGATATCTGTTTTGTTCAGCAGGGACGGGAGTGAGAAGAGATGAAATCGATTTACGACGTTATGTTTAACAGGATGAAGTACAGCAGCGTCAGGCTTTTAGGTGCCGTGCTTACCCTCATAGTTACGGCATTTGTGATTTTTGAATCGGTCACAAATTACTTTGAAGCGCATCCACCGGGTAAGTACGTTGCCTTAGGTCTATTTGTTCTCTACCTTGTAACCATTGTTTTCATGTCTATAGCCGTAGAAAAATATCCGCAATTCGATAGAGATAATGAAAAGTACCTTAGGTTACGTGTGAAGGTAGTGTTACCGCTGATTATCATTCTTTTTCTGTACATTATCGGGCTGTTTGCGTTCGGATGGACATTTGACATAGGGAGGATGCTGCTGCCGGTTCTGTGCGTACTCGGAACCGTATATGAGTTCTATCTGTATTTCATGTCCAGACAATCGGAAAAAGGTAAAGGTGATATGAGGAAGCAGGGGTGATGAGATGAAGTACAGCACTTTCAGACTGAGGCTCGTGTTCACGTCGCTGGTAACGGGGCCTCTGACGGGTTTTATAGCGGCGATGGCTTTCATTTACAGAGATGAAATCAGATTAATGGGAATCCGGATGGGAAGCTGGGGCGTGGTCCTTGCCGTTGCGCTCATGGTAGGGGCCGTTGCAATAGCTGCGCGTACAGATATGAAGTATAGAAAAAGATATCCCCAGGCCGATGAGGATGAGGAAAAATACCGCATATATCTGGTGGCCGCCACGGTGGTGTGCGTGATTTTGGAGTTCGTAATCATATTTGCATTTGACTTCTATAACTTTCCTTTGCTCGTTTTTCTGCTTTGGAGTATGATATCTGTCGTAAACGCCGGTTACGAATTCTTCCTGTACTGCCGGGCTAAACGGCAGGAGATGAGGGAATGAGGCGGCCGTGAGAAAAAAGACGAAAAAAGGCGGTATAGATATATAATGTTACTTTTAAGGCTGCTGCGCTTTCACTTGCGCGGCAGTTTTCTCTTTGCCGCCATTGATTAAACGGGGAATGCCGGTGTAAAATAAATTTAAAGGCAGGTACGGGATTAAGTGATAATTATATGAATTACGCTCCACGCCAATTTACACGGCGGGGGTTTTGTGGTAAAATGTACCGGTTAGGTAAACCTGTTAGAAATGAGCCCTTTCAGGGTACATAAAAGGGAAAGATAAATGGCAAAACACAGTAGAACGAGCCCGGCGGGAGGCGGAGCAGGTGCGGCAGGTAAGAAGAAGCTTAAGACCTGGCATAAGACGCTTATCGCAGTGGTTCTCATTCTGGCAATCATAGGAACCGTCGTGGCGGTTTACGCGATTACCAAGCTTAATAAGATAGAGAGAGTGGACTTAAACGAGGACGAGCTTTCCTGCGTCGACGTGAACGGATATATAAACATACTTCTGGCAGGCGTCGACTCCAGGGATATGGATATGGAGAGCATCCAGAGCAGCGGCGGAGACGCCCTCATGGTGGTAAGCATCAAGGAAGATACGGGGGCGGTTCAGATTACGTCCATATACCGTGATACGTATCTCAGAAATGCGGACACCGGCGAATATAATAAGATAACGGATATTTTCCGCTCCGGCGGAGTGGAGACTACCATAAAGAGCATCAACGAGGCCATGGACCTGAACATTTCCAAGTTTGTCGCCTTTAACTTTAAATCGGTGGCGGACTTGGTGGACGGAGTGGGCGGAATAGAGCTTACCATAGAGGATTATGAGCTCTCCCAGCTTAACAAGTACACCATAGAGACGGCTCAAGCCATAGGAAAGACTGACTATCAGCTCTATGAAAGCGCGGGAACCCAGACGGTAGAAGGCGTTCAGGCTGTTTCCTATGCCCGCATCAGAAAGGGCGTCGGCGACGACTTCAAGCGCACCGAGAGGATGAGAATCGTACTGGAGCAGGTGCTGAAAAAGGCGCAGACCTTGAGCCTTACGAAAATCGATAACCTGATAGACGAGCTCATGCCTCAGTTTATGACGAACCTGAGCAACAGCGATATAATAGGTCTGGGCATGAAGGTTATGGATTTCAACATTACGGGAAGCAGGAGTTTTCCTTACGACGTGACGACGGGTTATCTTGCCGGAACGGCTACGTCTTACGTTTTTCCGACAAAGTGGCTTGATAACGTAAAGGAAATGCACGCTGAACTCTTTGATCAGGAGGATTACGTTCCATCAGACAAAGTGGTTGAAATCGCAAACGACCTGGATTACACCGCATCATATGAGATTGCGCAGACTCCGGGCGGAAGCGGTGCAGCGGCTGCGGAGGAGCCTATACAGATACCCGACGGATGGACCGGAGGCAGCTCTGACGGTTCGTTAACGGGCGGCGGCACAGGAACCGGTGACACGGGAACCGGCGGAAGTACAGGAAATTCCGGTACGGTCGGTTCTGGAGATTCGGGTACCGGAAACACGGGAAGCGGCTCTTCCGATAGTACGGGCGGCACAGGCGGCGCCGGCACAGGTGACACCGGCGGCTCGGGAAGCGGAACCGGTGACATCGGAACCGGCGGAAGCACAGGAGGTTCAGGCACGGTCGGTTCCGGAGATTCAGGTACCGGCAGTACCGGAGGCGGTTCTTCTGATAATACAGGCGGTTCTGGCAGCACATCAGGCGGCACCGGAAGCGCAGGAGCAGTAGGAGGAGCAACCGGCGGAACCACCGCCGGCAGTACCGGAGACGGCGCTGCTGCATAAACCTTGGCGGAGCCCTTTGGTCCGAAGGACCTTTGCCCGTCAGTGCCGCAGCAGGTCTGCACACTTTGATGAAGTAGAATAAAGAATTTTTTAAAAGAAGGAGATAATCATGGCGAAGATAAATTTTGAGGATGAAGATTTAAAGCTGAGATACAGACACACCACGTCTCACATAATGGCCCAGGCCATAAAGCGCATCTGGCCTGACGCAAAGCTTGCCATAGGGCCTGCAATCGACAACGGTTTCTACTACGACATCGACATGGAGCATAAGCTTTCCGACCAGGATCTTATGACTATCCAGAAGGAGATGAAGAAGATAATCAAGGCCAACTACCCGCTGGAACGCTTTGAGCTTCCGAGAGAAGAGGCTCTGAAGCTGATGGAGGAGGCCGGCGAGCCGTACAAGGTGGAGCTTATAAACGACCTGCCTGAGGATGCGGTAATTTCCTTCTATAAGCAGGGAGATTTCACCGACCTTTGTGCAGGCCCGCATATGGATTCCACGGGACAGATAAAGGCCGTAAAGCTTATGAGTGTTGCGGGAGCTTACTGGCGTGGCGACGAACATAATAAGATGCTTCAGAGAATTTACGGAACCTGCTTCCCGACTCAGGAGGAGCTGGACGAGTACATCAACATGCTGGAGGAAGCGAAGAAGCGCGACCACAGAAAGATCGGAAAGGAAATGGATCTCTTCATGCTCACTGAGGAGGGCCCGGGATTCCCGTTCTTCCTGCCTAACGGCATGATTTTGAGAAACGAGCTCGAAAACTTCTGGAGACAGGAGCACAGAAAGAGAGGCTACGAGGAGATAAAGACTCCGCTCATCCTGAACGAGCAGCTCTGGAGAACTTCCGGTCACTGGGATCACTACAAGGACAACATGTATTTCACAAAGATAGACGATGCCGATTATGCCATAAAGCCTATGAACTGTCCGGGCTCAATGCTGGTATATAAGCGCAGAATGTGGTCCTACAGGGATTTCCCTATAAGAATGGGAGAGCTGGGTCAGGTTCACAGACATGAGCTTTCGGGAGCTCTTCACGGCCTCATGAGAGTTAGAACCTTTACTCAGGACGATGCTCATATCTTCATGCTTCCTGAGCAGGTAAAGGACGAAATCGTAGGCGTTGCAAGGTTCATCGACGACGTGTACAGCATGTTCGGCTTCAAATATCACATCGAGCTTTCCACAAGACCTGAGGATTCCATGGGAACAGACGAGGAGTGGGAGACTGCGGAAAACGCCCTTCGCGAGGCAATGGAAGTGCTGGGAGTTCCTTACGTTGTAAACGAGGGAGACGGCGCGTTCTACGGTCCGAAACTGGACTTCCATCTGGAGGATTCCATCGGAAGAACGTGGCAGTGCGGAACCATTCAGCTTGACATGCAGATGCCTCAGAGGTTTGATATTACCTACGTGGGCTCCGACAACGAGAAGCACAGACCTATCATGATTCACAGGGTAATCTTCGGCTCTATCGAAAGATTCATCGGTATACTGACCGAACACTTTGCGGGAAAATTCCCTCTCTGGCTGGCTCCGGTTCAGGTGAACCTGCTTACGGTAACCGACAAGTTTGAGGGTTATGCAAAGGAGGTTGCCGAGAAGTGCGCAGCCGCAGGCCTCCGAGTAAAGACCGACTTCAGAAATGAGAAGATAGGCTACAAGCTCCGCGAAGCCAGAAATGCCCGCGACTCCTACATCTGCGTAATCGGAGAAAAGGAAGAAGAGGCGGGAACCCTTTCAGTCCGCTCCATCAAAACGGGAGACCTGGGAGTAATGTCCGTAGACGACTTTATCGCAAAACTGGTTATGGAAATCGAGACAAAGGCTGTAGAGTAGAGAGTTCAGGCGCACTCAGACAGCATCGGTGCTCGGCGCAGGTTAACGGGCCGTCAGCCTGGTAAGTCAGCGTGAGCGGCCGCGGAAAATGGCTGCGGTGCTCGGTGCTTTCAAGCCGCTGGATGCACCTAGACGGCCGCGATGCTCGGAAATAGCTTAAAATAGAGATTTGACTAGCACGAAAGTACTCGTAAACCGGCAACTAACCTAAGTTTAGTAGCACAAAAGATAATAATATGAAAGCAGATGTGCTCGGAATCACCTTACGTGAGGCGGATTCCGAGCATTTTCGTACTCGGATTTTTATTTTTTGCTTGAAATCCGAGCTCGAGTCCATTATGGCTCC
>CASFAX010000024.1 GCA_949292945.1 uncultured Bacillota bacterium
AATCTCATATTACCGTCAGCCTTCAGACCCTACTCGGCCTCCGAAACCGAAGCCGAAGCTTCCTCCGCCTCGCGCTCTTCGTTTATCTGCTTTGCACCGGCAAGAACATCCTCTGCGTTTTCCTGAATCGTGGTCACGGTTTTCATTATACTGGCCTTTGCCCTTAAGAACGCGGCAGTGCACTTAGTGTATATTTTCTTTGCGTCTTTGCTGGACAAAAGCTTTATTCCTGCCGTTCCGAGAAGCAAGCCTCCCGCAAAAAGTCCTACCTGATCCTTTTTCACATCAATTTTCATTTTACTTTTCCTCCATTCTCACTCATTTACTTACTTTCTCTTATATCCGGTCATCATAGCCATTGCAAAACACGCAACCGCGGCCCATGCCCAGAATCTATGCTGTTTCATAGCTGCCCTCCCTTTTTATTTCACCCGGCGCACTATAGTTAGTTTAATTTCGCTGTAGTTCGCTTCTTTTTATTTTCGTTAGTTTATGCTAACCTCACTGCAGATTATTTTACTACTCTACTGCAAATTTTGTCAAGGCATACAGCTGTACATATTTCCGCGCTGAAGTGAAAAGTTAAATTCCACTTCCACAAATGTAGTATTTAGTCTTACACTTTTCATGACAGACAGTCGCCGGAAAGGATTTGTCTACTATGAAAACACAGCATTCTTTCTCTCATTTAACTCTGGATGAACGGCGTATCATTCTCACTGGAATTTCTCACGGTTCCACAAAAGCTGCCATTGCCAAAACCTTAGGCAAGGATAAGTCCACCATCGGTAAGGAAATCAAACTTCACAGAACCCTTACCTATAAGTGCAATTTGCCTCTGGAATGTAACAATTACAGAAAATGTGTTTACGACCGCCAGTGTACGCATGACTGTCCGGAGTATATTCCTTTTCGCTGCTCCAGACGTGACCGCTCTCCCGGTGTCTGCAACGGCTGCCCTAAGTGGTCCCGCTGTCGCTTTGATAAATATCAGTATTATCCGGAAGCCGCTCACAGAGATTATCGCACCACTTTAGTCGATTCCCGGGAAGGAGTGAATCTTACAGTTCGTGAAGCAAAGCATATGGCCGATATTATTACACCGCTGCTGAAACAGGGGCAATCTCCTTATCAGATTGTTACAAATCATCCTGAACTGGGCATTTTTGAGAGAACTCTTTACAACTACATAGAAAACGACGTATTCCACGAGATTGCCGGAATCACCGTCATGGATCCGAGACGTCAGGTGTCTCGCAAGCTACCTAAGAAAAGGACGACGGCATACAAAAGACGCATAAGCAGAAAATACCTTGAAGGAAGAACTTACAAGGATTATCGTACATATATTTCCGATTACCCTGAAGTCTTTGTTACACAGATGGATACTGTCTACAACGATGAAACAAACGGCCCTTTCATTCAGACTTTTAAATTTGTGCGGGCAGGTATTCTCTTTGCCCTGTACCATAATGAAAAAACTGCTGCTTCTATGAAAAAAGGCATCGACACGTTGGAAAGTATTCTCGGTACAGATCTGTTCCGAAAATATGTACACGTACTGCTTACTGATCGTGGTTCTGAGTTTTCCGCAGCAGATGCCATAGAAGCATCATCAGACGGAACGAGGCGGACAAGGGTGTTTTTCTGTGATCCCATGCAGTCAGGGCAAAAGGGCACACTTGAAAACAAGCACATAGAACTCCGCTACATACTTCCAAAAGGAACAGATCTGAGAGGTCTTGGAATGACTTGTCAAAACAAGCTGAATCTGGCTCTCAGTCACATAAACTCTGTACCCTGTGAAATCCTCGGCGGCAAAAGCCCGTTGGAACTGACTGAATTTATGTATCACGACCTATATGAAAAACTGCTGGCTTTCGGTATCTGTCCCATTGAAAAAGACCGGATTATTCTAAAGCCATATTTGCTTAAACAGCAGAGCAAGTAATTGAAACCGTAATTAAAAAACAACAGGCGACTGTCAGGAAAAGTAAATACCCCCATAACAAGTGGAATTTAACTTTTCACTTCAGCAAATTTATAAATTTTATATTATTCGGTAAGCCTTGACAAACTGTGATTAGTTATATATAATTGCGTTAACCTTATGGTTAGTTATATCTAACTCTTTTGCCGGAAGGAATGAATTATGTCAGAGGATTTAATTATACGACACTGCTCACCCACCCTTGCAGGAATCAAGACGGGAAACATCTTTTCATGTCCCTGCCCGTGCAGGGAGGAACTTTTGAAGGATCTGTCGCGGCTTAACAGACTGCTTTCCTCTAAGGGGGTTCGAGTTTTACCCCTCAGAATCTGCGGAGGCAAAGCTCTGATCTATCTATACCGCCCCGGTTTGCTGAAATCGGATTTTGAGAACGGCACGGCAAGAGAGCTTCTCGTAAAGTACGGATACGCGCCGGAAAAGCCGTCCGCCTGCATATCCCGCCTGATCCACCGGCTGCGGACCCGGGAGGATTTCCCTCACGAGATAGGTCTTTTTCTAAGCTATCCGCCGGAGGACGTCCTCGGGTTTATCCACAGCGGCGGCTGCGGTCACAAATGCTCCGGCTGCTGGAAGGTGTACGGAGATAAGCAGAAAGCGGAACAGACCTTCAAGAAATACGCCTTCTGCACGAAGAGCTACGTAAGACAGTGGCAGCAGGGAAAATCCATCGAACAGCTTACTGTAGCCGTTTGACGGATTGAAGCTATTTCAAAGAATGTTGAAAGGAAGGTAAGAAAACCTATGAGTAAAATTGCAGTTGTCTACTGGAGCGGTACAGGTAATACGGAAGCTATGGCCACAGAAGTGGCGGAAGGAGCTAAGGCAAAAGGCGCCGAAGTGACCGTTTTCACGGCGTCTCAGTTTACGGCGGATCTCACTTCAGACTTTGACGCCATCGCCTTCGGCTGCCCGTCCATGGGCGCCGAGCAGCTTGAGGAAAACGAATTCGAGCCTATGTTCAGCGCGTGTGAGAAAACCCTTGGCGGAAAGAAAATCGCCCTATTCGGCTCCTACGGCTGGGGCGACGGAGAATGGATGCGCAGCTGGGAAAGCAGGTGTGCAGACGACGGCGCGGTTCTCGCCTGCGAAAGCGTAATATGCAACGAATCTCCCGACGACGATGCTGCATCGGCCTGCCGCAGCCTGGGCGCAGCTTTGGCGTAGTGCGGCAAAGGAGCAGCGGTCTCCGAAAGTGAAGTACTCGTAATACTGGGCTTTGAAAACAAACTGTACCACCTGACGCGGGAAAACGCCTGCTCAGGTGGTACAGTTTTGTTTATGGCTGTGATAACGAAAAGCTTCCGCGATACTTAGTGATTCACCTGATACTCATAAATCAGAGTTTTATTTCCGGACCCGTCAGGAAAAGGTTTTTCCAAAGTCTTTATAAAGCCGTGCTTTTCGTAAAACTTCCAGGAAGCCAGTGTGTTTGTCATCAGTCTTACGGTATTAGCACCGTCCACCTTTGCCCTTTCCATAAACTTTGCTGTCAGCGCAGTTCCCAAACCTTTACGATAGTCTCTTTTTGATGACAGAGCCACAAGTTCCAGATCGCAACCTGTAAAAAAAGTTTTCTCCCGTTCCTTAAGCTGCAGGAAGAAATCGTCAAACTGCTTCTGAAAGGCGTCGGACAGATGATATCTCTTAAGATAGAATTTGAAAAACATGCGGCACCACGCTATGTAATGCCTTTTAGCGCGGTCAATATTCTTTTGATTCGGCCGGAATTTTTTGCTGTAATTTCCGGAAATGAATCCAACAATCTGATGTTCCTCCGACTCCGCCACATACGCAAAGCTGCACTTTTCTATCAGAACCTGAGCATAGTCCCTTAAAAAAATCCTGTCCCCTTCATCTATAGGGCATGTGAAGAAGCCTTCGTAGAAACACTGTCCGCAAGCGGCTGCATCCGCTTCGTCATATCGCCTTATTGTAAACATATAATGCCTCCCGTGGTTATGGTTAGTTATAACTAACTTGCGATGAGACAATTATATGCCTTCTTTCGCCAAATTGCAAACGCTAAATGAATTATTTTACGAAAACTTTATTATACTGAAGTGAAAAGTTAAATTCCACTTCGAATATGCGAAAGTGGAATTTAACTTTTCACTTCCGCAAGAAATTTTTTATTTTCTTAGTTTTGTGTTATACTCTACTCAGGAAAAACCAGGGAGATTTTTTACTGATAAACATCATGGATAAACAGTCTATTTACGATTTACTTGAAAAACGTGGCTTCTGGCACGTCATAACGGAGCACGAGCCGGTGTACAACATGGAGGAAGCGGGACGGCTTTCCCTTCCGTACCCTGAGTCCGACGCGAAAAACCTTTTCATCAGAGATGACAAAAAACGCAGCTACTATCTCATATCGGTAAAAGGCGATAAGCGGGTGAACCTTAAGGCGTTCAGGGAAAAGCACGGGACGCGAAGTCTCACCTTCGCATCGGACGCCGACCTCATGAAGTATCTCGGCGTGGAGGCCGGAGCCGTGACGCCTCTGGGCCTTCTGAACGACAAAGACTGCACGGTGAAGTTCTTCATAGACAGTGAACTCCTTTCCGGCGACGGACTCATATCCGTTCACCCCTGCGACAATGCCGCCACCGTCTGCATGAAGACGGCAGACCTGGTGACGCTTTTGAAGGAGCACGGAAACGATGTTGAAGTCACCGATATTTAGCTGACATTTAAAGACATTTAGCTGATATTTAAAGGAGGAAAATATGGGAAACGATTTAGAGAAGAACATTGAAAAGGATTACGAGAGAGAAAAGCAGGAGGCCATAGGCGCAGGTGTCAGGGCCCTCGACAGCCTGAAAGCTGCCAGCCGGTATCTGGAGAATGCGTCCAACTGGGGTTTGCTGGACATGATAGGCGGAGGCCTGTTCACAACCATGTTAAAGCACTCCAAGCTAGATGACGCTGCCCAGGCTATGGAAGCTGCAAGATACGACCTGAGGAATTTCAGCAAAGAACTTGCCGATATAGACAGACGCTTCAATCTTAGCCTGAATATCGGCGATTTCCTGGAAGTTGCCGATTACCTGTTCGATAACTTCTTCATAGATTTCATGGTTCAGGAAAAAATCACCGACGCCCGCAGGCAGGTGGAAACGGCCATAATGGAAGTAGAGCGCATAATATACGAGCTGAAAGCAGAATAAGCTGATGCCCGGTTCCTCTAAATGCAGAAAGCTGCATAGAGAGGAACCGTTTTTATTCCGTTTTCAAATCCAAAATTCTTTCCGCAGATTTTGATGGAGTACGCCGGGCTGAATCTGTCCACGTATACCTTCAGGCTTTTCGCCTTCGTGTTTTCAGCAGATTTAACTTCCACCGGAATCAGATGTCCTTCGCGCTGAATGACAAAATCGATTTCCGCGCTTCGCTCAGACTCCCAGAAATACGTCCTGTACCCGTTAGCCGTAAGGTGGATGTTGACGTAGGTCTCCGTCATTCCCCCTTTAAAGTCATCCAGCTCCCCTGTATCATAAAGTATGTCCTCAGGGATGACGTCTTTTTTCGCGCACAGCAGTCCCATGTCCGAGACATATACCTTGAAACTGTCCGTGTTCTTATAGTTTTCCAGAGGTTTTTTAATCTGCTCTGCCTTATATACCCTTGAAACTATTCCCGACAAAGTCAGCCACTCAAGAGCGTTTTCAAATTCCGCCGCTCTTCCCCCTTTTTTGACCAGCTTATACTGAAACCTGGTGTTCTTCTTGGAAAGCTGGACGGTGATGTTGTCGTAGACGATTCTCGTTTTCTTTATCTCGTTAAGATTGTTGTATTTGCTCATATCATCCAGATAGCTTTCCAGGATGGTATCCTGAATATGCCTTATCAGAACGTAATTTCCCGTATCGACAAACTTCGATACGCACTCGGGCATGCCTCCGATGACGAGATAGCGCCTGTAGTAGTCCATCGCCTGTCTGTGCAGAGCCACCGGAAGCGGCCTGTCTTCATAGAAGCACGCCTTTATGCTCTCTATCAGTTCTTCTTCACCCATCGCTATGAGAAACTCCTCCATATCCATTGGATACATGGTTTTGAAGTCAACTTTTCCCACAGGAAATGAAAACTCCGTCCTGTTTACCGCTACCCCCAGGAGGCTGCCGGCAGCTATCACATGGTAATCCGGCGCTTCTTCGCAAAAATATTTAAGAGATGTAAGGGCGCGTTCACAAAGCTGTATCTCATCGAAAACGAGCAGCGTCTTTCCCTTTACTATGGACTGGCCTGCAATTCGCGACAAAACAGGCAGCAGGTAGTCCGGACTGATGTTCTCGTCAAAAGTTTCCTTTAGACTCGGGTCCGTCTCAAAGTTAAAGTACACCGTGTTCTCATAGTGAGTGCGTCCGAACTCCAGTATGGCGTAAGTCTTTCCAGCCTGTCTTGCCCCCTGAACGATTAAAGGTTTTCTGCATTTACTTTCTTTCCAATCCTCCAGAAACGACGTTATCTTCCTGTACATATATATTTCTCTCTATTCATGTAATATTTAATCGTATATTACATCTTTTTCATGTAAAAATCAAGGTAATATTTTTAATTATTTACATTAAACTACATGTATTTTATGTTTCTGAATAAGCTGATGCCCGGGATTTCCGCACGATTTGCGGCCTCCCGGGCATTTTTCGCTTTACGCTTAAGGCTTTGACCCTAGCCTATTACCTCTCTTATTACTCTCATGGCATTACCGTAGCATATCTTTTCTATCTCATCGTCCGTATATTCCTTTTCCATTGCGGCGATGATCTTCTTAAATCCGCGGTAATCCTCAAGCTCCCCTGCGGAATCAATTCCGTCAAAATCGGAACCGAAGCCTACGCTTTCGATGCCGGCTTTGTCTATCATGTACCTCATGTGCTTCATGATGAGATCCACAGTCGGATATTCGCAGTCGTCCTGAAGGAAACAGCCGTAGAAGTTTATTCCTGCTACGCCGCCCTTTTCTCCGAGAGTTCTGAGCTGATCGTCAGTAAGGTTTCTCCTGTGACCACAGAGAGCTCTTGCGCAGGAATGGCTGGCGATAAAAGGCTTTTTGCTGTACTTTGCCACATCGTAGAATCCGCCTTCCGACGAGTGTGAAACGTCAACGATCATTCCCAGCTCGTTCATCCTTTCCACCGCCTCGATACCGAAAGGCTTCAGGCCTCTCATGTGCTCCTCATGATCGTCGCTTGACGGGTATCCGAGGGAATTCTCAAAATTCCACAGAAGCGTTATAAGCCTTACGCCTTTCTCGTAAGCCTCGTCCACCCTTTCAATGTGGCCGTCCAGAAAAACTCCATCCTCCACAGTCAGAAGGGAAGAAATCTTTCCCGCTTCGGCATTTTTCTCTACATCATCAGCCTTTAAAACAGGAAGCACGTGATCCCTGTTCATCTCCATCTGCTTAACGTAAGTATCGTACATCTTGTGGAAAAGGTCGTAAGCGCCATACTCCTCTATGCACTTCCTGTACATGAACAGCGCAAAGAACTGGACAGTTCCGCCCACATCCTCTATCATCGACAGATCCAGATGACCGCCCTTATTCAGTATGTTCTGCTCCGGATGGAGGAACACCTCTCCCATGGAATCACAATGCATGTCAATAAGCTTCATTTTACACCTCCGAATAAAAAGCTGTTTAAATTTTTCAGCCTTCATTATAGCACTCCTCCGCCCCATTTAAAACTGCTTTTCGCGATAAGGTTCTGGTGATGCTCCGGCGCTGCTCCGGCAAGGTTCTGCCACTTCTCTGACAAAGCCTGCTGCCACTCCGACAAAGTTCTGACAAAGCCTGATGCTCGGTTTCCCTTCAATTTTCGATTTTCACTAGCACGAATATACTCGGATTCTGCCAGAACAGCTAGAAATAGTAGCACCATATGAGCGGTTCGCGTCTTCAATGTGCTACTATTTCCCTGCAAGACGGCGAAATCCGAGCATAATCGAGCTCGGATTTCCACTTAAAATGCCATATTCCTAGCACAGCGCTTTTTTTATATGCTGCCATGCCCTTCCTAACTGAACCAGCCCAGCTTGAAGAACGTGTCTATCTGTCCCAGCAGAACCAGCAGCAGAATTGGAGGCGCTATGAACTTTATGGAGTAGTGGAAGTACTTTTTCATCTTGTACTCCCTGCCTCCGTAGGTGATTTCATCGTACAGGTACGTAGGCTTTATCCAGCCGAATACGATGGCCATTATCAGCGCGCCGAGAGGCATCAGTATGCCTTCCGATATCAGGTCGAACGAATCCAGCCAGGTGCTCTGGCCGAATATCTGAGGAAATCCGTTGGCGCCCAGTCCGTCCAGGGATACGAAAGTTCCTTCCAGCGCAACGAATATTCCCACCATGGTTATGATCCGTCTTCTGTTTATCGGTTTGCCCTTTTCTATATGTCTGTCCATTATGGAGGAGCTTACCGCCTCCGTAAGGGATATGGACGACGTTATGGCAGCTATGAAAACCAGGACGTAGAAGAGGAATCCGAACAGCGGCCCCAGGCTTCCCATGGCCTGAAATACGGTCTGAAGGGTTATGAAGAGGAGCCCCGGGCCCTGGGCCGGATCCTGACCTGCGGAGAACACGGCAGGCATGATGGCTACTGATGCCATTACTGCGACGGTGGTGTCCGCAAGGGGAATTATCAGCGAGTTCTGCTGAAGGTCCTCTTCCTTCTTCATGTAGGAACCGTAGGTAACCATTATGCCCATGCCGAGGGACAGGGAGAAGAACATCTGACCTCCCGCAGAGGCGAGAACGTTTATCCAGCCCCAGCCTTTGAACACCTCGAAGTTCGGCTTGAATATGAATTCAAGACCCGCATCTGCTCCCGGAAGAGTTACGCTCCTTATGATTACTATGAGAAGCATTACGAACAGGGCAGGCATTGCGAATGTGGTAAACTTCTCGATGCCTCCGGATACTCCGGCCTGAACTATTACCATGGTGAGCACTACGAATATGAGGGTGTATATGGTGCTCTGAAGCTGGTCGGCGGTGAATCCCGCAAAGAATTCAGCGCTGTCGGCTCCGGCAACGCCCCACGAGGCGTTAAAAAGGTCTCCGATGTTGGCTATGGCATATTTGATGCAGTAGCCTCCCAGCATGCAGTAAAAGCCCAGAATCAGTACCGGGGAAATCCATCCGAACCAACCTATTATCTTATATTTTTTGCCGAGAGTCTCGTAGGCTGCGATGACGCCTTTGCCGGTCTTTCTTCCCAGAGCCAGCTCGGCCAGCATTACCACAACGCCCACAAATATTACGAGCGCCAGATATACTATTAAAAACGCGAATCCGCCGTTGTTTCCCATCTTATACGGAAAGCCCCACAGGTTTCCAAGTCCTACGGCAGATCCTATGGCCGCCATGAGAAAGCCGAACCTGCTTCCCCACTGGCCCTTCTGATTGCTGTTTTCCATATAAATTCCTTTCGTCTTTCGTTGTTTCTTCCTTTAGCGCAGACAAATTTTAGAGCAGGCCCGTTTTAGAACAGACCCAGCTTGAAGAATCCGTCCATCTGAACCACTACGATAAATGCCAGGAACACCGGCGCCAGGAATTTAAGGCATATTTCGACGAACGGCTTGCTGCTGTAGCTGCTGCTCAGCTTTATTTCGTCGTCTATATATCCCGGCCTTATCCAGCCCAGAATTATCGTCATTATGAGACATCCTCCCGGCATCAGTATACCTTCGCTGAACAGGTCAAACGTATCCAGCCAGGTGCTGAAACCGAACAGGTGCGGAAGTCCCGCAGCTCCCAGAGCGTCGAGAGCTACCAGAACTGCGCCTGCCGTTGATATTCCGCCTATGGAAAGGCAGAGGAAAGTCCTTCCCTGGCTCTTGCCCTTTTCGATTCTCCTGTCCATGAAGGAGGAAACCGAGCCTTCCAGCATGGATATGGAAGATGTCAGGGCTGCAAGGAATACGAGCAGGTAGAAGATGGTTCCGAATATAGGGCCTGCGCCGCTCATGCTCTTGAACACCGTCTGAAGTGTGACGAAGAGCATTCCCGGTCCCTGGGTAGGTTCAAGTCCTGCCGCAAAGACTGCCGGAAGTGTTGCAAGTCCTGACAGAATTGCAACCGTAGTATCGGCTGCCGGCACTATAAGCGCATTTTTCTCCAGATTTTCCTTTTTGTCCAGGTACGAGCTGTATGCTATGAGCGCGCTGGATGCAAGGGACAGGGAGAAGAAAAGCTGTCCACCTGCGGAAGCCAGAACCTTGAGCCAGCCCCAGCCCTTGAACACTTCAAAGTTAGGCTTGAACATGAACGCAAGACCCTCTGCAGCTCCCGGAAGGGTAACGCTCCTTATTACCGTTATGAGGAGCATGACAAAGAGTGCAGGCATTGCGATTACGGAGAATCTTTCAAGTCCGTTGGCAACTCCGCCCATTACGATGACTATGGTGAGAATCGCAAATATAAGGGTGAAGCCCACAGACTGAACGGGATCCGCAACGAAGGTGTTGAAGAAGTCGCCGCTGGCCACGTCTCCCACTCCCCATGACGCTCCGAAAATATCCCCGAAATTTGCCACCAGATATTTGATGCAGTAGCCTCCAAGGCAGAGATAGAACATCATCAGGAAAAACGGAGCCATGGTGGCTATCCAGCCGTTGAACATGAATTTGCGGCCTATTCGCTCGTAGGCGCCTATCGCTCCCTTGCCGGACTTTCGTCCCAGAGCGAATTCCGCCAGCATGCAGCTGTATCCGATACATACTGCCAGAATCAGGTAGAGAAGCAGGAAGGCGAAGCCTCCGCCGTTACCCATTTTGTACGGGAATCCCCAGAGATTTCCCAGACCTACGGCCGAGCCTATTGCAGCCATGAGGAAGCCGAAGTTGCTCTTGAACTTCCCCTTGTGCTTACTGTTTTCCATTGATAATAACCTCCTGATAAATTAGGATTGATTTGACGTGCCTCACCATTATATATGCCCGCGGCCTTTATGTCAATTGCAACAAACAGAAAAGCAAGAAATTTGTGTTAAATCACAAAAAATTTATGTTTTCTATGTATAAATATGTCTTTCACCCGAAATTGTATATTATTCCGATAATGCAGAAAATGTTTGAATTTCAAAGCCGGTGTGCTAAAATATACTAAGTCAGAGCAACACAGGAGGTATATTTATGTCCATAGAATTAGCCAGAAAGCACCTTGAGAAATACGGCGTTGCTGACAGGATACGGGAGTTCGACGTTTCCAGCGCCACGGTGGAGCTTGCCGCCATAGCGGTAGGAGTGGAAGGAGCCAGAATCTGCAAGACCCTTTCCTTTAAGGACGAGGGCGGCGGCTGCATTTTAATTCAGACTGCCGGAGACTCCAAGATAGATAACTCGAAGTTTAAGAAGTTCTTCGGATTCAAGGCCAAAATGCTCCCCTTCGACGAGGTGGAAGAGCTTACGGGCCATGAACCGGGAGGCGTCTGCGCCTTCGGCGTGGATAAAAGCCGCGCCCGGGTTTACTGCGACGTGTCCATGAAGCGATTTAGTACGGTGTTTCCGGCCTGCGGCTCTGACAACAGCGCCATAGAGCTGACATGCGACGAGCTGTTCAGAGTCTCAGAAGCCCTCGAGTGGATAGACGTATCGAAACTTCCTGCCGGAGATAAATAGATGGAAATCATAAAACACGACGATCACAGAGGCGTAAAGTTTGCCAAGCGCATCATAGTGGTATCACTGAGCGCCATAGTCATGGCCTTTAACATACAGAGTTTCGTACATACAGGCGGTCTCTTTCCGGGAGGCATCAACGGCCTTACCCTTCTCCTGCAGAGAATCGGAAGCGAATACTTCGGAATGGCTGTGCCTTACACCCTTCTCTACGTTCCACTGAACTTGATACCCATGTTCGTTGGAATCAGATACGTTGGGAGAAACTTCACGGTTTTTTCCCTGTATCACATAGTGCTCACCAGTATACTGACTGATTTAATACCCGAAATCGTCATCACCTACGATGAGCTTCTCGTAGGCATATTCGGAGGCATGGTAAACGGCTTTTCCATCGCCCTTTGCCTGTTCGTGGGGGCGTCGTCTGGGGGAATGGACTTCGTTTCGGTATACCTTTCGGAAAGGAGAGGGCTGGATTCGTGGAACTTCGTCCTGGCGGGGAATATCTGCGTGCTGGTGGCTGCCGGGCTTCTGTTCGGCTTCGACAAAGCACTGTACTCCATAATATTTCAGTTCTCCTCCACCCAGGTCATTCACAACCTGTACCGCAGACACACGAAGCACACTCTTCTGGTCATCACGGAGCTTCCCGACGCTGTCTATGCCCGGATAAAATCCATCACCAGGCACGATGCCACCCTGTTTAAAGGAGAGGGAATGTTCGAGCGTCAGGAGCGCACTATGGTCTATTCCGTCATAGCAGGGGACGAGCTGGGCAAGGTCATGAGGGGAATAAAGTCGGTGGACCCAAAAGCCTTCGTCAACGTGGTGCGGACTGAGCAGGTTGACGGCACATTCTACGTACGCCCTATGGAATAAAACAAAGTCTTCGATGTCCGCCCGAAAAAGGGTTTGTCATCGGAGACTTTTTAATTTCCATTCTAAAGCTCTCTTCTGCCTTCCATGGCTTTAAGAAGCGTTACTTCGTCGGCATACTCCAGGTCTCCGCCTACAGGTATGCCGTTTGCTATTCTGCTGACTTTGATGCCTGAAGGTTTAAGAAGCCTTGCAATGTACATTGCCGTGGCCTCTCCTTCGATGTTGGGATTGGTGGCCAGGATCACTTCCTTGACGCCGCTGTTTTTCTGAAGGCGGAGTATTAGGCTCTTAAGGTTTATGTCCTCAGGCCCTATGCCCTCCATGGGGGAAATGGCTCCGTGAAGGACGTGATAAAGCCCGTCAAACTCCCTTATCCTCTCCATGGCCATTACGTCTCTGGGGCTTTCCACGACGCATATGACGTCCTGCCGTCTGGTCTTGTCCGAGCATATGGCGCATGGGTCCGTGTCCGTAAGGTTTCCGCAAACCGAGCAGTACTTCATCTTCTCCTTCGCATCCAGAATGGATTCCGCCAGGTTCTTCGCTTCCCTGTCATCCATGGACATTATGTGAAAAGCCAGGCGCTGAGCAGTCTTGCCGCCTATTCCCGGAAGCCTGGAAAGTTCGTTTATAAGCCGCGCCAGCGGCTGGGGGTAGCTTCTCATATTCTGCCCCGCTACATGAGTCCCGGTATGTTAAGGCCGCCTGTAAGCTTGCCCATCTCCTGACCGGAGACTTCGTCAACCTGTCTCATTACCTCGTTTACAGCAGCAAGAATCAGATCCTGAAGCATTTCCACGTCATCAGGATCCACTACGTCCTTATCTATAACCAGATCTTTCAGTTCCTTTTTGCCGTTTGCCGTTACGGACACAGCTCCGCCTCCCGACGTTGCCGTAAACTCCCTTTCCTCCAGCTCCGCCTGAATCTGCTCCATCTGACGCTGCATGGCCTGAACCTGCTGAAGCTGTTTCTGCATGTTTCCTCCGCCCATGCCCTGCGGTTTAGGTCTCTTACCTGCTTTCATTCCTCTTCCCATGGTATATCCTCCGTTATCACACTTCTCATTCTACAGTTACATTATCTATGTGAAACATGGTTTTCACTTCTTCCGCTATTTCCCTGGCCTTTTCCTCGGCGCTGTCGTCTTCGGCATCAAGCCCTTCGAGCCTGTACACCGGCTTCAGCCTCCTGCCTGTCTCCTCTTCCATGAACTGAACCAGAAGAGCGCTGTCCTTTTCGATTATGTTTCTGACAAATTCCGTCCTTACGATAATCTTAAAGGAGTCCTTTCCGATCGCTGCCAGAGTCGCTCCGTTCTTCACAAGGTTAAAGCTGGGCCTTATCTTCTCCGCCTTCCTGAAGATATTGTGCCAGATTTCATCAAGGTTATACGAAGGCTCAGGCCCGTTTTCCGCCTCCGTCTCTTCTCGTTCCGCTTTTGCCGGCTCGGCTTTTTCTTCAGGCGGTTCCGTTACTTCAGGCTCGGGTTCTGCGGGTTTTTTTCCTTCCGCCTCCGTCTCTACTGGCCTTTGGGCTGCCCCTCTATCTGCGCCGGCAGCCCTTTGAGCTGTCAGGCCTGCACTCTTTGTCGAAAGGCTCATGTCCGCCAGAGTCGCAACGGCCAGCTCCAGAAGCACCCTTGGCTGTGTCGAATACCTGGCGTCGTTTACGGTCCGCGCAAGGGTCAGGATGCCGTCGTTTATTTCATCAAGGGATATCCTTCCGCTCTGCTCCCGCAGCGCTTCTATGTTTTCCGTTGACATGTTCAGCATGTCCTCAGGGTTCTTCACGTACTTCGTTATGAGAAGGCACCGGTAATGGCTCATCCAGTCCTTCATTATCTGCTTCGGATCCTTGCCGTCTCTCAGGGCACCGTCTAAAAGGAGGAGGGCGTCTCCCACGTTATGAACGAGAACCTTCTCCGTAAGATTTATGAAGAATTCCTCCGAAACCGTCCCGAGAAAGTCCAGGATGAGATCTCTGTCTATCTCCCTGTCGCCTCCAGAAAGGCACTGATCCAGTATGCTGAGGCCGTCTCTCACCGAGCCGTCTGCATTGGCGGCCAAAAGGTGCAGAGCGCTGTCCGTTATACTTACGCCCCTCTGGTCGCAGATGGCTTTCATATGGGCTGCCAGTTCCTTTTCCGGAACCCTTCTGAAATCCAGGCGCATGCACCTTGACAGAATGGTCTGCGGCAGCTTCTGTGGATCCGTCGTCGCCAGAATGAACATGACGTTTTCCGGCGGCTCCTCCAGAGTCTTAAGCAGCGCGTTGGAAGCTCCCGTGGACAGCATGTGAACCTCGTCTATTATGTAGACCTTCTTCCTTCCTGCCGCAGGAGGATACTTGACGCTTTCCCGAAGCTCCCTTATGTTATCGACGCCGTTGTTTGACGCGGCGTCTATCTCTATGACGTCTAGAAAGGTGCCGTTCTTTATGGCCTGACAGTTTTCGCACACTCCGCAGGGCCTTTCTCCGTCAGAAAGGCAGTTGACAGCCTTTGCGAGAATCCTGGCCGTAGACGTCTTTCCCGTTCCCCTGGTGCCGCAGAAAAGATAGGCATGGCTTACGGTACCGGTTTTTATCTGGTTTTTTAGCACCCTGACTATGTGATCCTGACCAAGTATTTCAGAAAACACTTCAGGTCTTTCGGACCTGTAAAGGGCCTGATACATGGGCTGTCTCCTCTCCTTTCGCGCGTTCACATTAAAACACGCCCCTTAACAGCTCCGCCGAACAAATGGAAAAGGCTTATCTGCGGCACATAAGAACCTCCGCTTATTGCTGCTTCCTTCCGGACCTGACAAGGTTCACGGCGTCTCATTGCGCAGGACCCAGACCAAGCCGGGCGAAGCTGTTAAAGGGCGTGTTTACAATGTATTTATTATATTGGTTTTATACTGTCGTGTCAAGGATTGCTTGTTAGGGCAGCTTTATCGCCTACACGTCGTTTCTCGCTACGTCTTCGAAAGTTTCCCTCTTCACGGCAACGTAGCTTTCCCCGCCTCTAAGCATTACGGTTGCCGGTTTCGGCAGGCGGTTGTAGTTTGAAGCCATGGAGTAGTGGTATGCTCCGGCTGTGCACACTGCTACGGTATCGTATCTGGTTATGGATTCAGGGAACATTACGTCCTCCTGTATTATGTCCCCGGATTCGCAGCATCTTCCCACCAGAGAAGCCTTGAAGTCGGCCTTCTCGTTCATCTTGTTTGCGGTAAGGCATGTGTACGCGGCCTTGTAGAGGGCATATCTCGGGCTGTCGGTCATTCCTCCGTCTATGGAAACGTAATTCTTATATCCGGTTATCTTCTTCACGGTTCCGACGGTGTAGAGCACCATTCCGGCATCTGCAACGATGGAGCGGCCCGGTTCCATGTGAATTTCAGGCATGTCGATGGAAAGCCGTTCGCAGGTGTCCTTTACCACCTTTGCCACCTGGGATATCTTTTCCGCAATATCCAGGTGCGGATCAGACTCCACGTATCGCACGCCGTATCCGCCGCCCAGGTCTAAAACGCTAGCGACGAATCCGTGCTTTTCCTTCATTTCCGCTATGAACTCCAGCATTACAACGGCGGCTCTTTCAAAGACGTCCTCTGCAAATACCTGAGAGCCCACATGGCAGTGGAATCCTCTTAAATCCACGTTAGGATAGTTAATAGCTGCTACGGTGATTTCTTCTGCCTGTCCCGTCTCTATGGCGCTTCCGAACTTCGAGTCAACCTGGCCGGTGGAGATTGCCTCATAGGTGTGAGGATCTATTCCCGGAGTAAGTCTTAAGAGGATCTTCTGTCTGAAACCTCTTTTACCCGCTTCCCTGTCCACAGCCTTTACTTCTTCGATGTTGTCGGCTACGAAATATCCTATACCGTTATCCATGGCGTATGCTATATCTTCGTCGGTCTTGTTGTTCGAATGGAAATAAGCCTTTGACAGGTCGTATCCCGCCTTTACAGCTGTGTATATCTCTCCGGAGGACACTACGTCTATTCCCATGTCCTCCTCCTTCATAATCTCGTATATTCTCTTAAAGCAGTTTGCCTTTGATGCGTAAAGGGGCGCCGCGCTGTCGCCGAAGCTGTCCTTCATCGCTTTCTTATAAAGCCTGCAGTTAGCACGTATCCTGTCCTCATCCATAAGGTAAAGAGGCGTACCGTATTTCTTAGCAAGCTCCACAGTATCCTGTCCTGCAAACAGCAGATGTCCTTCAGGGGACACAGAAATGTTTTCACAGATCATTTTTCTCTTCCTCCAGTTAAATCTAATCAAACATATTTACAGGATGAAGTCCTCATCGGTCACTTCACCTTTTGCAACAACGTTAGTAGGCCCGGTCAGGTAAATATCCTCCGCGCTTCCGTCTTCCGCCGTAACGTCTATCACGAGCCTTCCGCCTTCCATATCGATGGCGACGTCTTTTCCCGAAACCACGCCTTTAAGGGTCAAAACGGCAGCCGTCGCTCCCGTACCCGTTCCGCAGGCGTAGGTGAAATCCTCCACGCCCCGCTCAAAGGTTCTCTCGAATATCTTTCCGTCCTCTTCCACGTCGTAGAAATTCACGTTTGCTCCCTTCGGGTACCCTTCGTAGCTTCTCAGAGCTTTTGCAGCCGCGTAAAGCCTTTCCTTTGGATACTCTCTTAGGCCTTTCCACTGAATTACGCAGTGAGGAATGCCCGGATCCCCAAGCTCCACATAGGAACACACGTACACGGCTCCCCTCACGCTGACCTCCTCGTCAATTCGCATAACGGTCAGGTCGTTAAGCCTTATCCTGTATTCCCTCTTTGAAACTCTGCGGCCCGTCACGAGTCCCGCAGTGGTTTCCACCTTCTGGGTTTCTCCGGAAAGGCCCGTCTCAAATCCGTATCTGCATATGCAGCGGGCTCCGTTTCCGCACATCTCCCCGAGGGACCCGTCAGAGTTATAGAAAAGCATCTTAAAGTCGCCGCCCGATTCCGCTTCTGCCACCGCCATCAGCCCGTCGGCTCCGATGGAAAAGCGCCTGTGACAAAGCTTTCTGGCAACATCCCCCAGTTTTTCTTCGGGAATCTTTTCTTCTATGTTGTTAATTATAACGAAGTCGTTTCCGGCTCCGTTCATCTTCCAGAATTTCATACTCTATATCTATATGCCATCTATATGCTGCGCGTTTCTTCCGCCCTCTTTTTCAGCTCGGAAAGAGTCATTTCCTCGCCTACGAGGAGCATGTTCTTCGCGTTCTTGTATTCAAAACCTATTTTAATTACCGTAACGTACGGCTGGTTCATTATCTTACCAAGGCGGGCTTTCTTCTTTCCGCTGGCGCTGGCCTTTGAAAAGGAAAGTCCCGTTATATCGTCCTTCGGTACCATGAGCTCCGAACCGCAGTTTGGACATTTGAAGTATACGCTGTTGTTTCCGAAGAGCTTCCACTCCTCACGGTAAAGCCACTCCGGCTCCCTGCACCGGCAGAACGGACACTGTCCTATGTCCTTATCTGCAAATCTCTGCGCTATGTCATACAGGGCGTTTTCTTTTCTCGTATATTCTTCCGACATAACGTTCTCCTGTTTAAAATGGGGCAGTACGTATACTGCCCCTGATAAAGTGAAGCTATTTTTCAACCTTGAAGGTGATTTTTCCGGTAGCGGTATCCATAGTGCATACTGCGCCTAAAGGAAGAGTCATCATAGGTTTACTGTGGCCTGACTGGACATTATACATTACAGGTATGTCGATACCCTCAAGTATATCCTTTATGTCTTCGTATACATCATACTCCGCCATCTTTTCATTTTCAACCTCTGTAAACTGTCCCAGCAGAATTCCGCTGCACTTTGCCAGCTTGCCGGAGTTTCTGAGGTGATACATCCACTTTTCAATCTTTGACAGCGGCTCGCACACTTCTTCAACGAAGAGGATTCTGCCCTCTGTCTCGAGATCGTAAGGTGTTCCCACGCTTGCTGAAAGGAGGGAAAGGTTTCCGCCTGTGAGGATTCCCTCGGCTTTGCCTTCCTTCAGGACTTTCAGATCAAAGCCTGCCGGGTTCTTGAATTCAAAGTCTCCTTCGGCGTTTATTGCCGCAAAGAGTGATTCGGCCGTTTCGTCGTCAAAATCGTTAAGGATGTTGGATGAAACCATCGGTCCGTGGAAGGTTACCAGATCGCAGTTCTGATTTATTCCCAGGTGGATGTTGGTAACATCGCTGTAACCTACGAAAATTTTAGGGTTGTTTCTGATTACGTCGTAATCAAGGTACTCCATGATTCTGCTGCTGCCGTCGCCGCCTCTTACGCAGAACACAGCCTTTACCTCAGGGTCGGCGAACATCTTGTTAACCCATTCGCCTCTGGTCCTGCCGGTTCCTGCCATGAAGCCGCCGTAGTTTTCTTCCAGGTTATCGGCAGTCTTTACCTTGTATCCGAGGTCCTCCATTCTCTTAATGAGAGCAGGAGTCTTTCCCGGCTCCACAGGAGAGCTCGGGCATATGATACCTATGGTATCGCCTTTGTTTAATTTTTCAGGATATCTCATTTAAGTTTACCTTCTTTCAGACTAAATCCTAGAATCCGTATCCCCAGAGGAGGTTTACGATTACGCAGGATGCAATAAGGGAAGCCAGGTCGCCGAGAAGGCCTGCCGCTACGGAATGTCTGGAGTTGGAAACGCCTACAGATCCGAAGTATACGGCGAGGATGTAGAATGTGGTCTCGGTGGAGCCCATTGCAACGGATGCGATACGTCCGATCTGGCTCTGAGTTCCGTAAGTGGTAACCAGTTCGGTCATCATACCTTCAGCACCGCCGCCGGAGAAGGATCTCATTACCGCGAAAGGAAGAACCTCTCCAGGACATCCGATAAGGCTGGTTATAGGGTCTATCAGGTTACAGAATGCGTCCATTGCGCCGGATGCTCTCAGCATACCGATAGCGCAGAGCATTGCAACCAGATAAGGAATAATCATTACTGCTGTGGAAAATCCGTCTTTTGCTCCCGTTGTGAATACGGAGTAGATAGGTACTCTCTTTGTAAGTGCGTAGCCTACTACAATAAAGATTACCACAGGTATGGCCCATGTGGATATTGCGTTAAATACGTCCTGAACTGACATTATATTAGCCCTCCTTTACGCTTCTTTGCTTCCGAAATCGGTCTTCAGCTTGTAACCTTCAGGAAGAACTATAGGGTCGTCTCCTATGTAGTCTTCGTTTACCTCTAAGGTGCCTGCTGCGATTTCTCTCTCGATTACGTTCTCAAGCTTCCATCTCTTTGTTCTCTGGAAGAGGAGAGAGAAGCCTACGCCTGTTACAGTGGAAATAGTCGTAGCTATGATAACAGGTACAACGATTTCAGCTGCGCCATCTGCCTGGATGGAAGCACGGATGCTGATTACAGTGGATGGAAGCAGAGTGATGGACGTTGTGGAAATTGCCATGAGCATGCACTGAGCGTTAGTTGCGATGTTCTTCGTCTTGTTGAGAGTCTGCAGCTCCTGCATGGTCTTAAGTCCGAAAGGTGTTGCAGCATTACCGATTCCCAGGATATTTGCTGCGAAGTAAAGAGCCATTATGGAGTTGGCAGGGTGATCAGCCGGAACATCAGGGAAGAGAAGTCTCATAACAGGGTAGATTGCCTTGCCCAGCTTATCGCAGAGACCGGATTCCTCCATGAGCTTCATCAGTCCGCAGAAGAATGCCATGGTACCGATGAGTCCGAGCGCGATGTCAACGCCGGACTGCGCGAAGTCAAAAATGTTCTGGAGTACGGCATCCATAGTACCCGTGATGCCGCCGGCAACCACGCCTATGAGCATGAATGCCGCGAAGAGATAGTTCATCATAATTAGAATTTCCTCCTTCTTTGGTGAAGTTATGCATAATTGCATGATACATGTATCTCGTTCCGGCCGTAAGCTTCCCATGGTTTTGCCGGAACACACGGGTAGAATTGCAATTAGCGTGCCAAGGAATATTGTGATGAAATTGTGGTAATTTCGGGGTTTATGTGTGGATACGAGCCGAGCATCGCCAAAATACGTCCTGTTTTTAGGAATGATATTCCTGATTTTAGGACTATTCTTCCAAAAGTGTCAGGCGCCTCCCCCCTATTCGAGCTTCTTTTTCACCAAATTAAAGGTTATATGAAGGCATGATTTTTGCTATAATATATCCTACGGTAGTTCATATTTTTTACGAGGTGACAATACACATGAAAATGCGCAAAATAGAATACAACTATTCCAGTGCCTTCAAGCAGCTTCTGCTGGCCGTAATAGCTCTCTACGTTCTCCTCTACTATCTGGTAGTAGTGGAGATAAAGGTTTTCGATATTAAGGAATACGCGGACAGCATACTTTTCTTCCGCTCCACCATCGTGTATCTGGCTATCTTTGCGGTACTGGGATGCCTGTTCTTCGCCCACAGGTTCTGCTACAGCATATACACTCCCGATGAGCTGACCTTCTACAACCGTCTGCTCTTCCGCCAGAAGACCCTGGATTTTTCAAAGGTGAAGCTTGCAGTCTTTGATACCTTCGGAGTGAAGTTCTACGATAAGGACGTGTCTTTCCCTATCACCGAAAAGCCTTTCTTCAAACTTCCTTTCTACAGGGGAGGCTTCATAGACCCGGTGCAGATAGACAGGCTCCATCACTTCCTGGAAGACAGCAAAAAAATACCCGTAGTCAAAAACTACAAGGTACTTTTAGGATATGGCAAGAGCTGGAGACTGCTTTACGCATTCTACATATTCTTCACCATATGCTTCATCATAGCCGGCGTAACTCCGCTGACTGCGGTAATCGTGCTGTTTTTAAACCACTAGGCTAGGCTTCGGAATTTCCGCCGTCTCCGGCGGTTTCACCGGTTTTACCGGCTTTGTCCGATTCGCCCGGCTCCTGTGATTTCTCTGAGTTTTCCAGAGCTTCACGGATCCGCTGCTCCTTTTCCATCTTTTTCTTCTGCTGTTCCTTGAGACTGTCCATCATGCTCATTCCGGGACGCCTGAGGATGTAGATGAAGCAGAATATGAGGAGTATCACTCCTATTACGGACTTTACCGATATATCGAGATTGTCAAACATGTTACATTATCCTTTCGCGAAAAATTTCATTTCGCATTATAAACGATTGTTCCGATTAAATCAAGGAGGTACCTTTTGAATAAGCATTTTTCCATCGTAAACAGGCGCAGCGTAGTATACGTTACTATAGGTATGCTGCTTCTCATAGCGCTCCTTGGGGTATGTCTTTCCTTCGCCCTCAAAGGCAGCAAGCTCTGGTTCATAGGAGTCGTAATATTCGGCGGGCTGCTGCTCTTCGGAGTGCTCATAGCACGTTCAGTTCTGGATGCCGGAATCGACGTGATAAGGGGAACTGTCATTCTCCCGGACATCAAACACCCGGAAAGAGGCAAAGTCCCAGCTTTTCACGTGGCTGACCTTGAAGATGTCGGCCTCTTCACCCTTGACGGTAAAGAGCTTGACCCTGCAAAGGATAAGCTTACCGGAGCCAAAGTGGTCTTCTCCCTTAAGGACGGAGACACCAAGGAATACTTTCCTCTCTCCATTACGAAAAAGCAGTTCGAAAAGCTCAGACGGGGAATGATCCTTATGGCCTCCGAAGCCGACGACAATTTCTAAAATGCGCCATCAGAACTTTATGCCGTATTTTTTCAGCTTATCGTAGAATACGCTCTTTGACATGTCAAGTTCCTTCATTGCCATATGCTTGTCGCCATGATACTCGAGGAGAACGGTCTCAAGAACCCGCGCCTCCTCCAGAGCCAGGTGCTCCTTCATGGTGACAGGCTCTTTTTGGCGTCCTAATCTGAGATGCTCGATGTAGATTATGTTGGAATCGCATATGGTCACGGCCCGCTCTATGACGTTTTCAAGCTCTCTCACGTTTCCCGGCCAGTTATATGACACCAGCTTTCTCAGCGCTCCTCCGGAGAACTGCTTCATCTCCATGCCGTAAGCATCACAGGTTCTCTTCAGAAGCTTGTTTATGAGGATGTAGAGATCCGACTTTCTGTCCCTAATAGGGGGTATCTCTATGGGAAATACGTTTATCCTGTAGAAGAGATCCTGCCTGAATCTTCCTGCGGCAACCTCCTCCTCCAGGTTTCTGTTCGTCGCGGCGATTACCCTTACGTCTATCTTTACAGGTTTTGATGAGCCTACCCTGTATATTATCTTATCCTGCAGAACGTGAAGAAGCTTCACCTGAATGTCCAGCGGAATATCTCCGATTTCATCGAGGAATATGGTTCCCTTGTCAGCCGCCTCGAAAAATCCCGTCTTTCCCTCTGCTCTGGCTCCCGTGAACGCTCCTCCAACGTATCCGAACAGTTCGCTTTCGAAGAGGCTCGGGGCTATGGCGTTGCAGTTTACTTCCACAAAAGGGGCGCCCGGATTTCCGGCATTGTGTATGTCCCTTGCTATCATGGATTTTCCCGTGCCGCTTTCTCCCGTTATGATGACGTTGAACTTGTTCTTCGACGCCTTGTACGCCATGTATTTGACTTCCATGACCTGACTGCTCACTCCGGCAAAGTTCTCAAAGGGTTTTTCTGGAAAGTCCCCGATATGCTTTTCCTCCTCTTCCAGAGCCTTCTCCTCCAGCTGGCTTATTATCTCGTTTCTGTCGCTTAAAAGCCTTTCCAGGTTCTCAGCATGCTCCAGTATCAGGTATACTCCCCTTTCGCTGCACCGGCCGTTTCCCTTGCAGGGAACCACGCTGCATATGAAAGGTCTCTTGTTAATCTCGTATATCCTCTCCAGAAATCCGTCGGACCTTCCTTCAAGAGCCGAAAACAGCTCCGATGCCACGTCGGAGTCGTCGAACACCTCGAAGTAGTTTTTGCCCGTAACTTCCGTTCTTGACTGGCCCGCCTCTTTTTCCCTGTAGGGAACTCCCCTTAAAAGGTAGCCTATGTCTTCGTTTCTGACGCTGTATCCCTTAGCCTGGAAAAACTTTATATCGCCTGTGGTTCCGTCTATTACCACCATGTTTCCCACGGCCGAAAAGTAATTCATCTTATACTTTCTGTCGTTTACAGAGATGAGAGTTTCCCGCTCTGACGTGTCCACAGATGCCAGAATGCGAAAACCGTAGTAGACCGTCTCCACGGTCATAG
>CASFAX010000025.1 GCA_949292945.1 uncultured Bacillota bacterium
CGCCTAAACATCGAAAAAGTGTTCGATGTAAGTGGCGCATTACCGGTCTCACATCGAACACCCATTGAACATTCGACGAAGAATCATCGAACACCTGCTAAGAGACATCATTTCCAATGCCTGCTATTCCCACTCAATGGTGCTTACCGGTTTATCGGAGATGTCCCAGAGCACTCTGTTCACGCCCGGAACTTCTGCGATGATGCGGTCGCGCATGCGGCAGAGCATGTCGAACGGGATTTCCACCGACTGGGCTGTTACGGCGTCTACGGTGTTGATGGCTCTGATGATTGCTGCCCAGCCCATGTAGCGCTTGCCGTCTTTGATGCCGGTGGATTTAAGGTCGGGGATTGCGACGAAGTACTGCCAAGGGGTTTCCTTCATCTTTCCTATTTCCTCGCGGACTATGGCGTCTGCTTCTCTCACTGCTTCCAGACGGTCGCGGGTTATGGCTCCCGTGCACCTTACGCCGAGGCCCGGTCCCGGGAACGGCTGACGGTATACCATGTTATCGGGAAGTCCCAGGGTCTTTCCCACTACGCGAACCTCATCCTTATAGAGGAGCTTTACCGGTTCCACCAGTTCAAACTGCAGGTCTTCAGGGAGGCCTCCTACGTTGTGGTGAGCCTTTACTCCGTCGCTTTCAAGAATGTCAGGATAGATGGTGCCCTGGGCAAGGAACTCAACTCCATCCAGCTTTCTCGCTTCTTCCTCGAAAACTCTTATGAACTCGGCGCCGATAATCTTGCGCTTTGTTTCGGGATCGTCGACTCCCGCCAGTTTGTCAAGGAATCTGTCTACGGCATCTACGTAGATAAGATTTGCGTCCATCTGATTTCTGAAAACCTCTACCACCTGCTCAGGCTCCCCTTTTCTGAGAAGGCCGTGGTTAACGTGAACGCATACCAGCTGCTTTCCTATGGCTTTGATTAGAAGCGCCGCTACTACTGATGAGTCGACGCCTCCTGAAAGTGCCAGTAGAACCTTCTTATCTCCCACCTGCTCTCGTACCGCTTTTACCTGCTCGTCGATGAAAGCCTCTGCGGCTTCTTTTGTCGTTATGCGGACCATATCGTCCGGACGTTTGTTGCTGTCCATTTTTTCTCCTCACTTTATTACTGCACTTTAAATTATCTTCATTATAGTCCTGCCGGCGGCGCGCTGTCAAAAACTATTCGCCGGGATGGCTCTGGCCGGGAATCACCCCCTGCTCCTTCCCCTCAACGTCCTCCTTTGTCAGGCTGGTCGAGATAAATCCCGTGTTCAGGGCGTAGGTGTCACCCCTCTTTGTGAACTGATATACGTAGACGTCGTCGCTTTCGTCGCTCCAGGCTGTAAGGCTCATCAAGTCGTCATCGCCGGGAATCCAGCAGTAGTAAACGTCTCCGCCCACGTCATTTTTCAGCATGCCGATTATATCGTCCATGGTCATCCGGGAAGCATCGACTGCCTCTTCACTGTAGCTTCCGTCCTCGTAGTCTTCCAGGGCTTTTTCAATTTCAGTTCTGGCATCGTTAATCTTCTCTGAAAGCACCGGCCCGCGTCTCGCATCTTCTATGAACGTGATAGTAGCTATGATGCCGAATATGATGAGAATGACCAGGCTTGGACCCAGCACCAGGTACCACTTGAACGTGCCGTTCTCCTTCCTGTACATTATGCTCCATCCCAAGGAGGTTGCGATGAGGCATACAAGGGCCGCCGCCGACAAAAGGGGCAGCGCTCCGGCAATTCCTCCTTCCGGATATGCCAGCAGAAATACACCTTCAATTCCGAGCCATGCCACGTACCAGGCAGGTTCCCAGAACCGCTGCAAAATTACATCTCCGCTCAGGGCATTATAAGCGTTGATGCCGCTGGTTCCGTTTCCTCCCAGCATCGCCAGGGCTACAATGACTCTCATTATCTTTTTCGCTCTGCCGGACATCTTCCTACCTTCCTCGGGAAGAACCACGCCCATAAACAGGGCAATCAGACTCATGACTATCTGCAAAGCTCCGGCAAACAGATACATGGTTCCCGCCTCTTCCTCCAGCCGGCCTCTTGATGCAATGAGGCATGCGCCGAGAACGGCAAGAAGTATGCAGAGGAAAACGCTCAGATTATGAAATGTCTTTTTCACCGTAACACCTCCGTAAGGTCGTCCTTTTTCAGATGGGTCCATTATATCACATCGTGCCCGCTGCTGTTTCCACACTTAAAATAAAATTTGACTCGGTATCCTAAACTAAGTAAAATATGGTTTATCGAAAGGATGTATACTTTATGAAAAGACTTGAAGAGACCGTCGGCCGCGTTTTTAAAAGCGGGCGGCTGATTAAGATGATTATAAGCGGCAAAAGGCGCAAATCCGCAGAGTGCAGGAAGGTGACCATAAGGCCGGTTCAGATTAAGGGAGAAATCTCCTACCAGGCGGAATTCGCATTTGAAAAGAAAGTGACTCACGAAAATCTCGATGCTGACGGAGCCGTAACTCTGGCTCTTAAGCTTCTTACGGGGGAATTCAAGCAGGCTGACGTTTTCACCGCGGATGAGGATCTGCACATTTTGTGCTCAAAGCCTGAAAAGCCTCACATATCGTCCTCCCCTGCAACGAGAGCCATGCCGACCCTTGAGCTTTCCCACAACAGAAAGAAAAATTACGTCATTCCGGAAGGGCAGCCCGTAGACTTTCTCGTGCGCCTTGGCGTAATGGATGAGAGGGGCAATGTCTTTCAGCGATCCTACAGCAAATTCCGCCAGATAAACCGCTACCTTGAAATCGCAGGCGACGTGTACGAATACCTTCCCAGGGACAGGACGGTAAGGATCATCGACTTCGGCTGCGGCAAGGCTTACCTCACCTTCGCCCTATACCACTACCTTCACGATTTGAAAGGAAGAGACGTAGATATAATAGGCCTCGACCTTAAGAAAGACGTGATAAATTTCTGCTCGGCCGTTGCAAAAGACCTGGGATACGACGGGCTCAGGTTCATGACGGGAGATATTGCGGACTTCAAGTCGGAAGGCGCAGACATGGTAGTCACCCTTCACGCCTGCGACACCGCCACCGACTACGCCCTCATAAACGCCGTGTCGTGGAACAGCCGGGTGATACTTTCCGTGCCATGCTGCCAGCACGAGCTCTTTAAGCAGATAAAAAACGACATCCACCAGCCCATACTGAAGTACGGGATTCTTAGGGACAGGCTGACGGAATACCTGACCGACGGGCTGAGAGGTCTTAAATTAGAGTCGAAGGGTTACGACGTTGCCATGATAGAGTTTACCAGCCTTGAGCATACGGCCAGAAACATAATGATCAAAGCCGTCAAATCGGGCAGCCCGAATTCAGCAAAAAGCAGAAAAGCCCTGGCTGAATACCAGAGGCTCTGCGAATTTTATAATGTTAAACCTGCCATAGACAAGCTGTGAAAAAGTCTTAAATCAGTGGCTGAGATCCCAGTCCACAGGCTCCTGACCTGTAGATACGAGGAACTCGTTGGCCTTTGAGAAGTATCTGCCGCCGAAAAATCCGTTGTAAGCGGACAGGGGACTGGGATGGGCGCCTGTAAGAATCAGGTGCTGCTTTCCCGTTATAAGGGGAATCTTGGACTTTGCATTGGCTCCCCACAATATGAACACCATAGGCTTCTCACGCCGGTTGAGAAGCTCTATTATTTTGTCTGTGAGAATCTCCCAGCCTTTGTTTCTGTGGGAATTTGCCTGATGCTCCCTTACGGTGAGGCAGGTGTTCATGAGAAGAACCCCTTGCTTTGCCCACTTCATCAGATAGCCGTCATGATAAGGCTCTATTCCAAGGTCGTCCTTAAGCTCCTTATATATGTTGACAAGGGACGGCGGCGTTTTAACTCCCGGCTTTACGGAAAAGCACATGCCGTGAGCCTGGCCCGGTTCATGATAGGGATCCTGACCCAGGATAACCACCTTTACCTCTTCATAAGGGGTGTTTACAAGGGCGTTGAATATGTCGTGCATATCCGGGTAGACGGTGTGATTTTTATATTCTCCTATGAGAAACTGTCTCAGCTTCAGATAGTAGTCCTTCTGAAACTCGTCCTTAAGCAGGTCGTCCCAGCTGTTTCCTATGTGAACCATCACTGGTCTCCTTCCTTTTCGGGATATCTTCCCAGGCCGTCGAAATTCCGGTTAAGCTTCACCTCGGGCATGAGCTCCGTGGATATGACGTCAAGCACCCCTTCAAGCTGCCTGACCTCTTCGGGAGAAAATCTCTCCCTTATCCTCTTCATCACCACGTTCATGTAGTCGTAGGTGATTCCGTAGTCCTTCATGTATTTTTCGGTGACGTTAAGGTGATATTCCCTTTTGTCCTCAGTGCTGCGAACCCGGGTGATGTAGCCCTTTCTCACGAGATTGTTTATCTTATATGCGGCGTTGGGAGCCGACAGCTTGCAGAAGCTTGCAAACTCATTTACCGTAGGCGTTCCCAGGGCGTAGATGACTTCCACGCAGAAAACCTCCACGGCGGACAGCCCCTCTTCTCTGTCGTTGAACTGACCGAAAACCTTGGCATACAGGCTGAGCTTGAATTTCGTGTATATCTCTGCAAATCTCTGTTCCAGCATTACAATTTTTCCTCCGCCAATAATTTTATCAGAAATCACGAAAAACTTCAATTAGTAAGTGCAAAGGTGATTTCCCCCATGGCGACGATTTTGTCGTCAACCCGGGCGGTGCACTTTCCGTATCCCACAGGGCCTCTGAATGCCGTCAGCTCGCAGTAGAGCTCCAGCACGTCGCCCGGAACCACCTGCTGCTTGAAACGGCAGTTTTTGATGCCGCCGAAGACCGCCAGTTTGCCGCGGTTTTCAGGCTGGGATAAAAGAGCCACGGCTCCCGTCTGTGCCAGAGCCTCCATTATGAGAACTCCCGGCATGACCTGTTTTTCCGGAAAGTGACCGGTGAAGTAGTGTTCTCCTGCGGAGACGCACTTTATTCCCTTTGCCCACTTTCCCGGCTCCATGTCTATGATCTTATCCACCATGAGAAACGGGTATCTGTGAGGCAGTATCTTCTTTATCTCATCGGAACTCAGCTTCATCATTCGTACCTCCTGAAAATAACCGACGCATTGTGGCCGCCGAAGCCTAAGGAATTCGACATGGCGTACTCCAGGTCTGCCTTTCTCCCTTTGTTCGGAACTATGTCAAGGTCGCAGTCCGGGTCGGGCTTTTCGTATCCTGCTGTAGGCGGAACGAACCCGTCCTTTAGGGCCATAACGGTGAGAATTGCCTCCACTCCGCCGGAAGCGCCCAGAAGGTGTCCCGTCATGGATTTTGTGGATGACATCATCAGCTTATATGCGTGCTCGCCGAAAGCAAGTTTTACCGCAGCCGTTTCACACCGGTCGTTCATAGGCGTCGAAGTTCCGTGAGCGTTTATGTAGCCTATATTCTCAGGCCTGATGCCGCCGTCTTCCATGGCGTTTTTCATGCAGAGAGCCGCTCCGCTTCCGTCTTCCAGTGGGGCCGTCATGTGGTTTGCGTCGCAGCTGTCACCGTATCCGACGACCTCTGCAAGAATCTCAGCGCCTCTTGCCTTTGCGTGTTCGTACTCTTCCAGAATGAGTATTCCTGCGCCTTCTCCCATTACGAAGCCGCTTCTTTCAGCGTCGAAAGGTATGGACGCTCTCTTTGGGTCATCCGCCTCCGTCAGGGCTTTCATAGACGTAAAGCCGCCGATTCCCAGAGGCGATATGCAGCTTTCGCTTCCCCCCGTCATGCAGCAGTCAAGGTAGCCGTCTCTTATCTTTCTGAAGGCTTCGCCTATGGCGTTGGTTCCCGAGGCGCAGGCCGTCACTATGCACTCGCAGCTTCCCTTGAAGCCGTATTCGATGGCGACCATACCGGCGGCCATGTTTGTTATAGCCATAGGGACAAAGAGTGGGGACACTCTGTCAAAGCCTCTCTTCATTCCCTTCTCGTGCTCCGCTTCTATTACGGGAAGTCCTCCTATTCCACTGGATATGTTAACGCCGAACCTGGCTGGATCTTCTTCACTCATATCCAGGCCGCTCTGAGTAAATGCTTCCTTTGCAGCCGCAAGGGCAAACTGGGTGAATCTAGCGGTGCGCCGCGCCTGCATTTTGTCCATTATGGAGGACGGGTCAAAATCCGAAGCCTCAGCCGCAATCTTCACCGCCATCCCTTCCGTATCAAAGCTCTTTATGTAATCTATTCCGCATACGCCGTTTCTGGCGCTTTCCCACATTTTGCCGATGCCGCAGCCTATGGGGGATACTGCTCCCATTCCTGTAATTACAACTCTTCTCTTCATCTTTCCTACCTCATGCACATTCCGCCGTCAACGCAGATAGTCTGGCCGGTGATATACTTTGCGCCGTCTCCTGCAAGGAAGGCTATGAGCTCGGCAACGTCCTCCGGCTCTCCTGCTCTTCCCATGGGAATGGCGCTTACTGCCGCCTTCATGGCCGCCTCGGTCATAGCTTCCGTCATGGCGGTATTTATAAATCCGGGAGCTACGGCGTTTACTGTTATGCCTTTTCTCGCTATCTCCTGGGCAAAGGATCTGGTCAGAGCTGAAATTCCCGCCTTGCTGGCTGAGTAGTTGGCCTGGCCTGCATTTCCCGTAATTCCCACTACGCTTGCAAGATTTATTATGCGTCCGTATCTCTGCTTCAGCATCGTCCCGCTTACAGCCTTCATCATGAGAAAGGTTCCCTTAAGATTTGCATCTATTACGTCGTCAAAATCCTCTTCGCTCATGCGCATCAAAAGTCCGTCTCTGGTGATTCCTGCGTTGTTTACGAGAATGTCTACGCGCCCAGTCTCATCCATCGCCGCCTGAACCAGCTTTTCGCAGTCCGAAGCCTTTGATACGTCAGCTTTTACAGTCACCACACCGGCACCTTTTGCTCGGCAGAGCTCCGCCGTCTCCTCAGCGCCTTTGCTGCTGCTGTTGTAGTTTATAATAAGGGTCATATCAGGCCCTGCAAGCCTTACCGCCGTCGCCCGGCCTATTCCTCTTCCCGCGCCTGTTACAATCGCTGTCTTCATCTTATCTCCTTAAGCTTTTCCACTAGGTTTTCTATGTCTTCCGCCGTCTCCACGTTGAAGATCTTTACGCCTTTGGCACATGTTTTTCTGACAAAGCCTGAAAGGGCTTTCCCCGGCCCTATCTCAACGAATACGTCCGTTCCGTCCTTTTCCATGTTCTCCAGAGAGCTCTGAAAGAGAACGGGAGACTTGACCTGGCGAACCAGATTTGCGGCAATATCTTCACCTTCTTCGAGGGTCTTTCCCATAACGTTAGTAATCACAGGAATCTCCGGTTTCCCGAATTCGGTTTCAGCAAAGACTTCTGCCAGAACCTTTGACGCCGGCTCCATAAAACCGGTGTGAAACGGTCCGCTTACGGGAAGGGGCATAGTTCTCTTCGCTCCCGCTTCCTTGGCGATTTCGCAGGCTCTCGTAACAGCTTCCGCTTCTCCCGAAACCACTATCTGTCCCGGACAGTTGAAGTTCACAGCTTCTGCCATGGATCCGGTGTCCCGGGAGGCTTTTTCGCAGCATTCGATTACATCTTCCGGCGAAAGTCCCAGAACGGCAGCCATTCCGCAGTCTATACCCTTAGACGCTTCCGCCATGGCTCTTCCTCTTATCCTCACTATGTTTACGGCCTCCTCGAATGTGAAGACCCCCGAATAAGCCAGAGCGCTGTATTCGCCAAGGCTCAGCCCCGCTGCAACATCTGCCCTGATTCCAAGGCCCGAAAGTATTTCGGCAATTCCAAGCTCCATGGCAACCATGACCGGCTGAGTTATTCTCGTATCCGACAGAGCTTCTGCGCTTCCGTTAAAGGCAGCTTCCTTTTCCTCATCTGTCAGCAGGTCGAAAACCCTTCTGAACTCGTGATACTTTTCGTAGAGGTCCGCTCCCATGCCCGGGTGCTGGCTTCCCTGTCCCGCAAACAAAAATGCTGTCTTCATATTATGTCCTTTCCAAACAGGCTCTCCACCACCTGCTTTACGGTTTTCACTTCATTTATGTGGGCTCCCGATTCTCCCGAAAAGAAGAGCCCCCTTTCCCTGTTTCCAAGGAATGCGTTCTTTAGAGCCTCCGTTATGCAGTAAGGGGTTTCAGAGGGCTTGCACGTCCTTATGCAGTTTACGCACTTTGAAGGAGGAAACTTCTTTCCCGCGGCAACAGCCTCGGTGAGAGGCGTTCTAAGTCCCCGCCCCGGCATTCCCACGGGACTTTTAAGTATGAATATATCTTCCTCGCAAGCTTCCGCTATGGCTTTCTTAAAGCCTTCCGATGCGTCGCACTCCTCTGTCAGTATGAAAGGAGTCGCCACCTGAACACCGTACGCACCTGCGTCCATGACGGCCTTTACGTCTTCCGGACTTCTCACACCTCCTGCGCCAAAGACGGGAATCTCGGGAAAAAGTCTGCTGACCTCTGACACTATTTCAGTAAGAGGCTGACATGTCCCGTCAAGGAGACTGTCTCTGTCAAAGCCCAGGTGACCTCCCGCCTTCGGGCCTTCCACCACTATGGCATCGGGAATGTATCCGTGGTGCCTTTTCCAGAGACCTGCTATGACCTTTGCAGCCTTTGCGCTTGAAACGATGGGTATGGCCAGGGTGCCTGTCCCTTTAAGTAGTTCGGGAAGGTCCGTAGGAAGTCCAGCTCCCGATATGACGGCGTCTATTCCTTCGTCAGCCGCCGCCTTAACAAGCCGCGCAAAATCCGTAGTCACCGACATGGCGTTAACTGCGACCATGCCCTTTCCTTCCGAGATTTTTCTCGCCTTTCTTATCTCCCGTCGCAGCGCTCTTTCCGATGCCTCCGCCGGGTTTTCGTAGAAATCTTCTTCAAGGAATCCTATGGAAGCGGTGGAGATGACGCCCATGGCGCCTTCCCTTGCCACTGCTCCCGCAAGTCCTCCCAGAGAGATTCCCACTCCCATACCACCCTGAATCAGCGGCACAGAGAGCCTTCCAAACTTAGATTCTGACATTTTCGTATTCCTTCATCAGCGTTTCCAGTATTTCAGCAGCGGGGCGGATTTCCTTCAGCATTCCTGATACCTGACCTGCCATTACAGAGCCTGTCTTCGTGTCTCCGTCCTTTACTGCCCGGCGAAGAGAGCCCAGTGTGAACTTCTCCAGCTCCATGAGATCCGCGCCTTCCTTTTCCAGCTTCAGGTATTCCCTTACCATGGCGTTTTTCAGAACTCTCACAGGAGCTCCCGCGCTTCTTCCCGTCACTGCCGTGCTCGTATCCCTCGCGGCTATTACCGCTTCCTTATACTTTTCATGAACAGGGCACTCAGCGCTCACGAGAAACATTGTTCCTGCCTGTATACCACAGGCTCCAAGAGCAAAAGCTGCTGCCATCTGTCTTCCAGAGGCGATTCCTCCTGCGGCGATTACCGGTACATCTACCGCATCGACAACCTGAGGCACCAGCGCCATGGTGGTAAGCTCTCCGATATGACCTCCGCTTTCGCAGCCTTCTGCGATTACGCCGAAGGCTCCGGAGTCTGCAAGCCTCTTTGCAAGAGCCACTCCCGAAACCACCGGAAACACCTTTATTCCGGCGTCGTTCCACATCTTCATATACTTTCCCGGATTTCCCGCTCCCGTAGTGATTACGGAAACTCTCTCCGACGCTGCCAGCTCGGCCATTTTGTCGGCTTCCGGATTCATCAGCATGATGTTTACTCCGAAAGGCTTGTCCGTCCTTTCCCTGCATATCTTTATCTGCTCGGCCAGAGCTTCGGCGCTCATTCCGCCGGCTCCGATTATTCCAAGGGCTCCGGCTTCCGATATGGCAGCCGCAAAAGCTCCGTCCGAAATGTTAGCCATTCCTCCCTGAAATACAGGGTATTTAATTCCTAATAATTCGTTTATCCTCATAACTTCAACTATTTTCCAAACTGAATATACATGCTTCCGTAGGTCAGCCCTGCGCCGAATCCGGTACATATGAGCCTCTGACCTTCCTTTAGAATCCCTTTTTCCCTCATGTCGGCCATGGCAAGGGGCACGCTGGCAGCAGAGGTGTTTCCGTACTCCGAAACGTTTACGAAGAATTTCTCCTTGGGAAGTTTAAGCCTCGCTATGCTGCTGGATATGATTCTCTCGTTGGCCTGATGAAAGACAAAGTGGTCAACGTCCTTCTCCGAAATGCCGTTTCCGGTCATAAGGGCCTTAGTGGCCTCGGTGCTCTTGTTTACTGCAAATCTGTAGACTTCCTGGCCTGCCATGTGTATGCTGGCATCGCCCTGTCCGCAGCCCAGAACTTCCCTGTCCGGAATGCATCCGTAAACCGAGCGGAAAACCGCATTTTCATCGTATTCCAGAACCGCAGCCCCTGCACCGTCTCCGAAGAGAACGCAGGTTGCCCTGTCGTCCATGTTGAGGAGTGGAGAAATTCTCTCGCTTCCTATGACCAGAGCTTTTTCCCCTTTTCCTGCTCCCCTCATAAAGCCGTCTGCAAGGATACAGCCGTATATGAATCCGGAACAGGCGCCGTTTACGTCAAGGCAGAGAGCGTCCTCAGGAAGGCCCAGCCTTCCCGCCACCTCGCAGGCTACTCCCGGCGTTCTGTCGTCGGGAGTAAACGTGCAGACTATGAGAAGTCCAATGTCGTCGGGATGCGCTCCGGCGTCCTTGAGAGCTTCCTCGCCCGCTTCATGGGCCATGTCTGCGTTGGTTTTTTTTCCTGCAAAGTGCCTGGATACTATTCCCGTCTTCGATCTTATCCACTTATCGGAAGTATCCACCGTCTCCGCCAGGTCAAAGTTCGTCACGATTTTCTCGCCCTTTGACCCGCCTATTCCTGTAATCTTTACTCCTGCCAAATTTCCACCTCCGATTTATACGTCCTGCCGTCTGTCTCGTCAGAAGGCTTCTTCTTCGCCGCCCTGTCTATCATGCGCAGTCTCCTGTACCGCTTCTCCACGAGACTTCCGGAAGAGATGCGGGAAAGCTCCGAAACCGTTTTCAGAAGCTCCTCTCTCAGTCTGGCGAAAACTTTAGGTGTCTCAAGGGTCACGCCTCCTGCCGGCTCCGGCACGATAACGTCGCAAACCCCAAGCTCCTTAAGGTCTCCTGCCGTAAGCTTCATGGCTTCCGCCGCTTCTTCCCATCTGGACGAATCCTTCCAGAGAATGGATGCGAACCCTTCCGGGGAAAGTATTGAAAATATGCTGTTTTCCAGCATGATGATCCTATCGCTTACTGCAAGAGCCAGGGCTCCGCCGCTTCCTCCTTCACCGATGAACACGGAAATGCATGGAGTTTTAAGCCTTCCCATAACGGCAAGGCTCCTCGCTATGGCCTCGCCCTGACCTTCCGCTTCGGCTTCGATTCCCGGGTAGGCTCCGGGCGTATCCACAAATGTTATTACGGGACGGTGGAATTTCTCCGCCTGCTTCATAAGGCGCTGCGCCTTCCTGTAGCCTTCGGGACTCGCCATTCCAAACCGTCTTTCTATATTCTCTTCTATGGTTCTTCCCTTAAGCTGCCCTATTACAGTCACGGGAATGCCGTCCAGGCTTCCGATTCCGCCAAGGATGCTTTTGTCCTCGCCGTGAAGCCTGTCCCCTGCCAGAGGGAAAAACTCATCGAATATGTTGTCTATGTAATCCGATGTCACGGGCCTTTCCGGCGCCCTGGCAAGGCGCACTCTTTCGGCTGCGCTTATCATGAGCTTTTCCTCCTTTCAGGTTTTCTGTGAAGCCTGAGAAGAGATGCGATGGTTTCCTTCATCTCCCGCCTGTCTACCACTTTGTCTATCTGTCCGTGATCCAGAAGGTATTCAGCCCTCTGAAATCCTTCGGGAAGTTCCTGCCCTATGGTCTGCTCTATGACCCTCGGTCCCGCAAAACCTATGAGAGCTCCGGGTTCAGCCAGGATTATATCTCCAAGGCTTGCAAAGCTTGCGGTCACGCCTCCCGTAGTCGGATCCGTTAAAACGGAAATGAATAAAAGTCCTTTCTCTCCGTGAGCCATAACCGCCGCGCTGGTTTTTGCCATCTGCATAAGGGAAAGTATCCCCTCCTGCATCCTGGCCCCTCCCGACGTGGCAAATACCACTACCGGAAGTTTTTTCCTTGCGGCGTATTCAAAGCATCTGGTTATCTTTTCTCCCACGGCGCTTCCCATGCTTCCCATGAAAAACCGGCTGTCCATGAAGCACAAAACCGCCTTCATGCCATCGATTCTCCCGGTTCCGCATATTACCGCCTCCCGCAGTCCTGTCTTCTTTCTAACGCTTGCCAGCTTTTCTTCGTATCCCGGAAAATCCAGGGGATCGTCAGAAACCACGCTTCTGCACATTTCTCTGAACGTGCCTTTATCCACAATGGTCTTCATCCTGTAGGGCGCGCTGACCCTGTAATGCCTTCCGCATACGGGACAGACGTACATGTTGTCCCTCAGCTCCTTTTCGCCGTACCTTTCTCCGCAGCCTTTGCAGGTTACGGGATCGTTGTCGTCCTTTATGTCCTTAAGGGCGTTGAGAAGCTGTTTCTTTCTAACAAATGGATTCAATTTTCTCCACCTGCCTTCCTGTATATGCCGATGAGTTCAGGCAACTTTCGCTCGAGATACCCCGTGTCGAAGCCTCCTCTGAGAAACACGGGATCGTACATCAGCATGTGGGACAGGGGAAGGGTTGTCTTTACTCCGTTTATCACCGTTTCGGAAAGAGCCCGCCTCATCTTTCTCACGGCATCCATCCTGTTTTCGCCGTGAACTATTATCTTTCCTATCATGGAATCGTAGTAAGGGCTTATTTCGCAGCCGCCGTATATGGCGCTATCGACTCTCACCGAAGGGCCCCCCGGAAAGTGAATGAACTCTATCCTGCCGGGGCACGGACTGAATCCGTTCAGGAAATCCTCTGCCGTGATTCTGCACTCGATGGCGTGACCCTTAAATTCCACGTCGTCCTGGGTAAATGAAAGTTTCTCTCCCGAAGCTATCTTTATCTGTTCCTTTACGATGTCGATTCCGGTGATTGCCTCTGTAACCGGGTGCTCCACCTGAATACGGGTGTTCATCTCTATGAAATAGAAGTTTTCGTCTTTATCTACGACAAACTCACACGTTCCGGCTCCCGAATACCCGCAGGCTTTCGCCGCCCTTACCGCGGCTTCTCTCATGGCGCTTACGGTTCCCTCAAAGAGCCTTGGCGCAGGGGCTTCCTCTATGAGTTTCTGATTTCTCCTCTGGGTGGAGCAGTCCCTTTCTCCCAGGTGAACTGCGTTTCCGTACTCATCGGACAAAATCTGAACTTCCACGTGGCGGGGATTTAAGATGAGCTTTTCCACATACATGGATCCGTCTCCAAAAGCACTTTCTGCTTCCGATGAAGCCGCCAGATAGGCGGCTTCTATTTCATCCTCACTGTCAACTCTGCGAAGTCCTTTGCCTCCGCCTCCTGCAGCGGCTTTTAGAAGTACAGGAAAGCCGCAGGCTTTCGCCGCTGCGGCCGCCTGCGCCGGGCCGGCGCACGTCCCTGCCGTGCCCGGCACCACGGGAACGCCTGCGCTGCGCGCGCATTCCCGCGCCGCCGCCTTATCGCCCATAAGGGCGATGGCGGCGGCAGGCGGCCCTATGAATTTAAGGCCGTTTCCCTCACATATTTCAGCAAAACTGCTGCTCTCGGACAGAAATCCGAAACCCGGGTGGACGCTGTCGCACCCGGTCAGCTTTGCCGCTTCTATGATGTTTCCCACATTGAGATAACTGTCCCTTGCCGGAGGAGCTCCTATGCAGACCGCTTTGTCCGCAAGAACCGTATGCAGGGCGTCCCTGTCGGCTTCTGAGTACACGGCTACGGTTTCAATTCCCATCTCCATGCACGCCCTTATTATTCTGACCGCTATCTCGCCCCGGTTTGCCACCAGCACTCTCTTCAGCATCTCTCCACCTCGAACAGAACCTGACCGAACTCTACGGCTTCTCCGTTCTTCACGTCCACCTTTTTCACCGTTCCGTCAACGTCTGCCTTAAGCTCATTCATCATCTTCATGGCTTCTATAACGCAGAGCACATCGCCCTTCTTCACCTTCTGCCCTTCCCTGACGAAAGGCTCTTCTCCCGGTGCAGAAGCCTCGTAAAATATTCCCACGATCGGCGCTTTAACCATCTCCGTGTTACCACCATCACCATCATCGGCCGCAACTTTTCCGGCGCTTTCGCCTGAGCCGTTAACTATCCCGGACACATTAGCTGCTCCGGATATTTTCCCGCCGCCAAATCCATCAGCACCGCCTAAACCAACAGCAGTGCCGGTTTGCACGCCGGTTTCAATTTGCGTGCCAGTGTATACAGTATTCCAACCGAACTCAGGGCTGCCTCCCAGGACAGCCTGCACCTGAACCTCATAACTTCTCGTCAGATACAGGCGGTCTCCACCTGCTTCCGCTTCTATTTCTTCCAGCCCTGATTCCGCGAAAACGTGAATGAGTTCCTTTATTTCCTCAACGTTCATTTTAACTTCACTATCCTCTGTACTTGTCAACACAGTCGCAGATGTCCTTTACACTCTTCATCTTTCCCAGCTCCTCATCAGGAATCTTGGTTCCGATTTCATCCTCAATAGCCATAACCAGCTCTACCGCATCGAGGGAATCGATATTAAGGTCGTCGGCGAGCAGCGCTTCCGGAGTAATCTTCTCCTCATCGCATCCAAGAGTATTGATCATTGCTTCTTTTACCATGTCAAAAGTCATTTTTTCTGTCTCCATTTCTTTTTCTTTCATTTCAAATTTACTTTTATTTTTTTAACTAAAGAATTTTATTTAAAATATTTTAATTAAAATTCTTTAAGTAGGTTACCATCTGCCCTCCTTCCTGTCAACAATAATCGTCATTCTTCACAATATCTACACAAAAGTCCTCTATCTCTGCTCTGTCCCATTGACACCAGCTGCCCCGTCTCCTCCGTGGTGGGCCATTCTTTTATCATACTGCCATCTGGCCCGCAGCAAAGCTAATGATACGGTTCGTACACACAGAACTGAATCGCTCTTTGACCTTTTACCGTTCTCCGCTGCGCAATGTCAAGGCTGTTTTTCCCTTGCGCTGTCATGCAATAAAAAAGGTCAAGGCTTCCGGTTCACTGTCCGGCAATATCCTTGACCTTTGTCTTTCTATTAACTTGTTTTATCAAATTTTGCCTTGACCGGGAGGCGCCTTTCCGCTCCTTTTGTCAAATCACAACAATCAAAGCAGGCAAATCACGGCAGTCAAATCGCAACAATCACGGCTGTCAAATCATGACGATAAGGGCAGCCGAGCTACGGCATACCAGCCTTAACTCCCTCCTACTGCCTTGCCGCTGCGATAAGGGCGTCGAACACCCTCTTCTGCTGCTCCTTGTATACTCCGGAATTTAGCGTTACCATCATCTCCGGATGCCACTGGAGCCCCAGAGCAAAGCGCTTTCCAGGAAACTCCACAGCTTCCACAACGCCGTCGGATGCCCACGCGGAGACTACGGCTCCGGGAGCAGGATCCTTCACGCACTGATGGTGATGACTGTTTACGGCGATTTTATCTCCGAAGAGCTCCGCAGCCAGCGTTCCCGGCGCGGTCTGAACATAGTGGTAAGGCTCGTTTTCCGGATTAGGCTGACGGTGAACCATAATCTTTGTGTTCTCGTCCGGGTGTTCTCTGTCCACCTTTTCCTGCACAAGGCTTATGTCCTGAAACAGGCTTCCGCCCATTACGAGATTCATCATCTGCATACCGCGGCAGACTCCCAGTATTGGTTTATCATTTTCCATAGCGCCGCAGATGATTCCGGCATCGCACATGTCCGATTCGATGTTTCCCGGTCTTCCAAGCTCGGAAGGTTCGTCGCCGAAGAGAACGGGGTTTGCGTCCGGTCCTCCGTGCATGACAAAAGCGTCGCAGGTATCGACGTATTCCGAAATCAGCTCTTCGTCCGTGGTAATCGGAATCAGAACGGGGATTCCGCCTGCATTTCTCACCGCGCTGACAAACTCGATATTTGAAAATATTCTGTCCGAAACCGGTACTATCCTCGACGCATGGCTGATGTCCCGAAGAAGCAGGGTTGAAATTCCTACAAGTGGTCTTTTCATCTATTTCACCTTCTTAAGCGCCTGATCAAAATCTGCAATTATGTCTTCGATGTTCTCGCATCCCACGGAAACTCTGATGAGCTCAGGAAGGATTCCGCCCTTAAGCTGATCTTCTTCCGAAAGCTGTCTGTGAGTGGTGGATGCAGGGTGCAGCACGCTGGTTCTTATGTCGCCTACGTGAACTACGATGCTGGCAAGTTCCAGGTTTTCAAGGAATTTTTCTCCTGCGGCTCTGCCCCCTTTGACGCCGAAGCTTAAAACTCCGCCTGCTCCGTTTGGAAGATATTTCTGCGCTCTCTCGTAATCCTCGTCCCCCTCAAGACCCGGGTACTTCACCCAGTCGGTCATCGGATGATCCTTGAGGAATTTTGCCAAAGCGAGAGCGTTCTGACTGTGTCTTTCCATTCTGAGATGAAGGGTATCGAGGCCCTGAATGGTGAGGAATGCGTTCATCGGCGCCATTGTGCAGCCAAGGTCGCGGAGCATCTGGGCTCTAAGCTTTACGGAGAAGGCCTGATCTCCGAACTTCTCATAGTATTTGAGGCCGTGGTAGCTCTCGTCAGGTTCCACCATTCCCGGGAACTTGTCTGCGTGGGCGTTCCAGTCGAACTTTCCGCCTTCTACGACGATTCCGCCTACGCTGGTCGCATGGCCGTCTGACCACTTTGTGGTAGAATGTACGACAAAATCTGCGCCGTGCTCAAGTGGTCTGCACAAAACCGGTGAGGCCAGAGTATTATCAACTACCAGAGGCACACCTATTCTCTTTGCAGCTCTTGAAAACTTCTCTATGTCGAGGACGCCAAGAGCCGGATTTCCCAGAGATTCTCCGAAAAGCGCCTTTGTCTCCGGCCTTGCAAGGGCCACGATTTCATCCTCGGACAAATTCTGGTCGATGAAGGTAACGTCGATTCCCATCTTCTTGAAAGTTACCCCGAACAGGTTATGAGTACCTCCGTAAATGTTTGCAGCTGCGATTATGTGGTCTCCCGCCTCGCAGATGTTCAGCATGGTAATCATGTTGGCAGCCTGTCCCGAGCTGGCCGCAATAGCTGCCGTTCCCCCCTCGAGAGCAGCCATCTTCTCTTCGAGAATGTTCACCGTCGGGCTTCCAAGGCGTGTATACATGAAGTCGGCGCTTTCAAGGTCAAAAAGCTTGGCCACATCTGAAGCGTTGTAATATCTGTAAGTAGTATTCTGCACGATAGGCGGCACCTGGGGCTGACCGCTTTCAGCCTTATAGCCTGCCTGTATGCACTGGGTCTCAATCCTGTATTTTTTGTCCGGCATTGTCTTATCTCCTTAAAAAATTAACTCAGCTCTATTGCCTGTACATAAAATTCTATACCAACCCCCGACTAAAATCAACGGAATTCAGCAGTTTTCGGTAAATGTTGAGATCCTTTTCCTTAAAAACGTTAAATATCACATGAATTTTGCTCTTGGCACCCTTCTGATAATCCCTCACAGTCCTGACAGCGATCTTCGCAGCCTCTTCGTTTGGAAAGTGAAATTCTCCGGTGGAGATGCAGCAAAATGCGATGCTTCTGATGTCGTTTTCTTCGGCCAGCTCAAGGCATGACTGGTAGCACGAAGCAAGCAGCTCCTCGTCTTTTTCAGTGAGCCGTCTCCTTACCACAGGCCCTACCGTATGAAGAACATAGCGGCACGGCAGGTTAAATGCCGGAGTTATCTTCGCCCTGCCTGTTTCTTCTTCATGACCCTGCTGCTCCATCAGTTTCGCGCAGGCCAGCCGCAACTGAATTCCCGCAAAGGTGTGGATTGCATTGTCAATACACCCGTGACACGGAACAAAACACCCCAGCATCTGGCTGTTTGCAGCGTTTACAATCGCATCGCAGCGGAGCGTCGTAATATCCCCCTGCCAGAGATATACTCCATCCTGCACCGGCTGCAAATCGGCAATGTCGGTTATTCCCTTCCGACGGATTTCTTCCTTAAGATAAGCATCCTGCACCGCCAGAAAATCCGGGCTGGCAGGGCGCGGCATCCTTATATTAACCAGGGAACGAAGCAGGCGCTTTTGCCCATCCTCATCCTCCGGAATTTTAAGTCCTGCATACTCCGGCTGCTCTTTCAGCAGCTCCTGAATCAGATATAGTCGTCTTTCTGTCTGTGTCATTTCTTATTCCCTTACGACGCTGATGCATTTCTGAATGTGATCTCCGTTTACAGCTTCATCTACCATGGCAATGGCATAATCGGCATAGCTGATAACGCTTTCTCCCCTGGAATTCAGGGTCAGTTCTTCGCCGCCAAGGATATATTTACCGGTGCGTTCACCATCTGCCTGAAAATCCCCGGCAGGACTTACGTATGTCCATCTGACATCCTTGCGTTCGCGAAGTTCGCCGAGAGCCTTTGCCATAGCAGCAGCCAGAGGCTTGAAGCTGTCCGGGAAATCCGGTCCGTCTGCAACACATATGGTGTGTTCCGGATTCACATAAAGGCTTCCTGCTCCACCGACAACAAGCAGCCTGGTTTTTGTACCGGAGAGAATGTCGCATAGGTGTTTAAGTGAGGTACTGTGCTGAGGAAGGGTATCTTCTGTCCATGCTCCGAAAGCGTCGATTACCACATCAAAGTCCTTTAAGTCTTCAGCAGTCAGCTCAAACAAATCTTTTTTCAGGACTTTCTGTGCTGCTGTAGAATTTTCCCCGCGGACAACAGCCGTTACGTCGAGGACTCTGCTTACTGCTTCCTTTACGATGAGTTTACCTGCTTTTCCGTTTGCACAAATTACTGCTATTTTCATTTTGAATTCCTCCTGAATATGCTTAATCTAGTTTTATTTTTCATGGGAGCTTCGGATCGGCCGTTTTCCCAAGCTCTTGTCTATATTGTATGCAGCTGGGTTTCATTCGTAAAGTAAGCACTTTATTGTGCTGTAGTTACTGAAAGGAAACTATCAGGCGATTACCGGGAGGAAACAAAAACAGCCCTCCGGTTTGGAAGGCTGCCTCTGCATAAAATCTGATTGAAAAATGGTGCGTCATACAGGACTCGAACCTGCGGCCTACTGATTCGGAATCAGGCACTCTATCCAACTGAGCTAATGACGCATAGCACAGTTAGTATATAGGCGCATGCTGAATTTGTCAAGCCTAACCTTCTTCCGTCATAAGCCGTCTCACCCTTTCTCTGCCTGTAAATGACATGCTAATTCTTTCTTTTTCTTAAGGATGTCAGGACTATTACCGCAAAACCTGCCAGAGCCGTCAGTATGTAGGCAGCAAGGCTTTCAGAATCTCCGGTTTTAGGAGGCATTTCCCTCGTATAGTCTCTCGGCGACGCGATGAGCACCGTCTGATTCTCGTCGTTGATGTCCTCATGAGCTGCAATCAGAACGCCCTTGTAGTAGAGCTTTTCAAAGGCTACCGTAGTCTTCCCGTAAAGATCGGATTCATTGAAGCAGAACTTCATCTCTACCTGGCCGTCAGACTTTTCCGGTGTAAAGGTTACGCTTCCCGTCACCTCTTTGCCATCGGAAAGAACAGGAAGTTTAGTCTCCTTGTCCATCAGAACGCCCTTGATTGTGTATTCCTTTCCAGGAATCAGGTTATGATATTCCACTATATCGGTTATCATTCCCGTAGCGTTATGGCTTGCCTTTGTCCCGATTTCAGGGAAGTAGATGGTCTGCTCATCGTCGTCATAGTCCTTATGATCGTCAACCAGCTTTCCATCGAGGTAAAGCTCCTCAAAGAATACGCCTGTAAAGTCTTTCAACTTGCTGCCGTCTACCGTAAACTTCACATCCACCTGGCCGTCCTCTGTTTCAGGGATAAAGGTAGTCTCGGCAGTTACCTCTTTACCGTCTACTGTAACAGGCTCCTTGGTCTCAGGATTCATTAAGGTTCCCTTTAAGGTATACTCTTCTCCCGGAGTCAGGTTCCAGTAGTATACAGTGTCGATGATGGTGGTCTCACCTGCGGAAGATGAAATGCTCTCTTTTGTAGCTTCATCCCATGCCTTTGTCTTAATCTCAGGATTTGGCGTCTCTGGCGTTACCGGCGGATTATCAGGAGGATTGTCAGGAGGCGTTTCTCCCGGAGCCTTCTCATTTTCTATAGGCCCGGCGTTGACATCATCAGGAGTATTAAACTTAATCTGAATGGTGTCTGCCTCGTGATCCTGACGGGCTGCCGTAACGTTCTTAGCGTAGAACATATAGTCAGTCTTATCCTCACCGTTTACGGTAACACTTGGGTCAGAAATCTTGCCGTCCAAAGTGTTATACATGATAACGGTTACGGTGCCGTCAGTGTCAAAGCCGATTTCAGCTGTTGCTCCGCTGTTTGTAGCAAAGATGAAGGTATCTCCCGGCTGCATCTCATATCCGTTTTCGCCCGGGGTGACTACAGCCTGCACTCCGTTGCGTGTTCTGGTTACGTCGCCTGCGATTGCATCCATGGTAAAGTAGCCTGTATGCTCGTAGGTCTGATAGCCTTTATCATTGAGGATTCCTGCCTTCTTCTCTTCTGCCGGTTCTGTATCAGGCACGGTTTCCGTCTTAAAGAGCGGCTCACGAGTTATAGTCACGTTCACCGCATTGGAATTACCTGCTTCGGTGACTGCGATTTCATCTGTCTTTACCGTAAGGTCTTCACCAACGGATGGCGTAAACGTGCTGTCATACTTCTCGTAGTAACCGGTATAGCTTACGTCAGGAACGTAGTTTGTGGTGACACCTTCCAAAGTATAGGTGTAGGTGTTTCCGGTGAGCGTTACCGAAAGCTCCTTACCGTTTGGCAGCGTGATGTTAGCTGTCTCGCCGTTATTAAGCTTAACCTCGGTTAATGCTGCATCCTTGTCCTTCGTAATAGTTACGTTGCCTTCCGATGCTGCCTGAGACAGGTCAAATACCTTGCCGTTTACGGTAATTGAAGGCATTGGATATCTTGTCTCAGTTCTTACGTTAAAGGTCGCTTTGCCGTAGGAGTCAATAACTACATTTCCGGATATTCCCTCTTCCTCGTACTTAAATTCACACGGAACGCTCTTATCGTCATCCGTCTCGTTTACCACAAAGTAGAAAGGAGTGTCGTTAAGAACGTATCCGTCTTTTGTGGCTATCTCCTTTACGTAGTACGTTCCGTTAGGAAGCTTTACAGTTTCAAGGGCTTTGCCGTTTTCATCAAAATCTACGGTGCCTACTAAGGTATCTTTCGGCACTAAGGTAAGAGCTCCTTCTTCAGTGCTCCCTGCACCGGTGATATCTTCAGCCGTGTAGATGCCAAAGGTTGCTCCGCTTCCCGGGTTGAACTGGTCTGATTCATAATATGTCTCAAAGACTTTTTCAAGGTCAAGCTCTACCTCTACCCTGTTGTTTGTAAGGGTAAGAAGCGACCATACGATAGGCACGAACTGGTCTTCGTAAGTAAGCTCTACTTCGATGCCTGTCCCATCGGTAACATAACCGTTCGGAGCATCAAGCTCTCTTACGATGTACTTTCCGAGATCAAGTGGTCTACTTGTTGCTACTCCGTTTTCATCTGTAGTTATGGTATCAACCAGCTTACTCGTCTCACTTCTGTTTGTGTTGTAGATGGACTCTACTTCGATAACGCCTACTCCGTTACCTGATTCCGCAGTTCCAGCGTACATTGTCATGGTGTATCCGTCAGCGTAGGTAAACTTCATAGGGGCATCTTCTGTCTGATTTGACGTTATCACTATCTCGTAATATACATCCCCGTTATCATCGAGGTTCCACGTGGTAGTCCATTCTACTCCATTTACTGGGCTTCCTGATTTAGTCCTGTTATCAGGTGTAAGACCTGAATACCAGTCTATTATGGTTTCATGGCTTGCCGTCTCACCATCTTCATTAGAGGAGTTTTCCATAAAAGCAAGGGTTGGCACTACGTATTCGTAAGCTGAATCTACGTTTGATTCAGGTACTATTATAGTCGCCTTCATGTATCCGCCTGCGTAGTACATCTCAGTTCTTACGTTGTCCTTTGTAAGGAAGTAGATAGGGCTATCAGGTTCTGTTGCAGTAAAGGTGGTTACGCCGTTTGCAGCAACTTCATCGGTGTAATTGTAGCCTGCTCCTGAGTGGATTTCAGGCACTATCTGTCCGTCAGGGCGGGTAATAACCGTTGTTGCAGTCTTTGTCTCTGCGTCTGCACTTGATGAGATTTCAAAACCGTCCCACTTTGCAGTAAAGCCGTCTCCTTCAGTATCAGTTGGTTCCTGAGTGAAGTGAATTTCATATGCCTGAACCAGCATCTTTTTAAAGTTGCCGTTCTCATCACACTCCTGCCAGCTCATGTCATCGAGAAGAACCTTATATGTGGTTACTTCCTTTGTCTCGCCGTCAGGAACAGCCGGGTCTACAGGAGCGGTTTCCGTCTTCTTCACCATGATGTAGATGGAATCTGTTTCCGCGCTTCCCGTAAACGGCACTTCTTCCCATCCTTCAGGAATCTCGTAATATACGTGAGGGGTTCCTTTTTCATCAGTCCATACTATCTGACGAACGTTGGTGTAGTCTCCGCCGGAGTAGTATCCTACAGTATCTATCATGTAAGATACTTCTTCTATCGGCTTGCCTTCTTCGTCTACTGTCTCATAAGTATTCTTAATGAGAACAGGCGTAAGCCTTTCAGGGTTTACAAGTTCGTACTCGTCTATGGTGCTGTCTACTTCAAGTCCGTCGTAGAAGTTATCCCAAAGATACTTTTCCCTGGTAATCTTAACGTCCTCAAATACCGGTTCTTTTTCACCTCTCCCTGTATACTGTCCGTCTCCGTCAAGGTCAATGCCTTCTTCCTTCGTTACCTTAAGGGTTCTTTCTTCTTTAACGAGGTCTTCATCGGTAAGACGGTATCTGTCGTACTGCTTCTCCACATACCTTTCAGCTCCGATGTCGGATAAATCTACCGTATCTCCGTTCATATCGGTGGCGTTTTCATCGCCGTTAGCTTCGTAAGTGTATGTCTGGTCTGCTACGGTAAGTATTGAACCTTTTCCTCCTCCGATGATTGATGTATCTTCACCTGAGATAAAGGTTTCAAGCGGGTCTAATACCTCATCTCCCACGGAACCAGTTGGAACAGTTTCAGGTATATCGAGAACATATCCGTTAGCAGCCGTAGTAACCTTTGTTATCTTAAGGTCTGTTACATTAACGCCACCTGCCTGATAACTTAACTCTGCGTATACGTCATATCTTATCTTAAACTGCCCGTCCTCACTCATTGTCTCGTATGAATAAGCGTATGTGGTTCCCTTGTTTTCAGGTGATACGTATACTCTGCGGTAGTTATTGGTCTCACCGTCATTTACATCGGAATCACGGTTTAGTAAGTACCAGAGTTTTGCGCCGGATGAATGCTCTAACTCTCCCGTATCATACACTGCACCCTGACCTGTAAAGTATTTTGATAAGGAAGAGCTAACCTCTTCTTCAGCGTTACCGGTATTGGTAGATTTTGTCGTAGGAATGGTTATTTCCTCACCTGTAGCCTTATCGTAAATCTTAGGGCCGTCATTTCCAAAAAGGCCATAAAAAGCCGCCATGCTCGGCGGCTTCCTTTATTCCTTATCCTTCAACCTAATCACTAACCCCTCGTCCGTTTCCAGCTCTTCTACCTCGTCTTGCTCGACTAGCAGCAATTGCCCAGCCTTCATTTCCTCCAACTGGCCGGAATAAATCTCGCTGCCTCCGGAATAAACCTTGATTTCCTGTTCCAGGTCAATTACATCTACAATGTCTCTGAATTTCATAAAAAAATCACCTCCGGCTCTATTATCGCATAAACTGGCGAGATTAACAGGTACCGGAGGTGGAATCGCAGGCATAAAAATAAGGGCTGTGGTAGCCCCTTATTTCTTCACCTTATATACTTCGTGCTCTTTATCGTACCACAGAATGGCAAAAACTCCGTTTTCTAATATCCCATATAGTCGTTCTTTGCCTGTAAGTCTAAGAGAAAAAAGCTGATCCACATCGTCCAACTTCAATTCTACAAGCCTTTTCTGTGCAGCTTTATCCAAATCCGCAACATCTTCAAAGTGACTATTAGTTCCGTGGGTTTTGCCACCGCTCGTACTCTGAACTTCCTGCCACGTCATGCCCTCGTAATCTGCTAATTTATCAAATATGCGTTCAATGAAATCTGGGGTTTTGACAGGCCACATATCTTTATCATATTTATTGAATCTCCAAACTGGTTTTTCGTGCAAATATCCGCGAGGGGTTTCATCAATTACGGTATACTTATTATTACTTGCGTTTTCAAGTAAATAAGAGCGTTTATTACTACACGCTCTTATATTTCTCTTGGTTTTCTTAGCCACCTATAAGACCCCCGTAATAATCTTGCATGAGTTCTTTAGGTATTACTTTGTTACCACGTTCGCCCGGTTTAAGTCCTTCTCGGGTTTCTTTCCACGGCCTTTCCTTATGGGTTAAATCGCTCAGCCATTGAGGTTCTTTATTACCGTAATCTTTCAGCACAACGTCCATAGTCTCTATTTCATCTTTATCAAAATTGTAGTCTGGAATATTTGCAAAAAGACTTTCATCTACAATAAACTGCCCTCTATGGCGTTCATACAATTCCTTGCAAACTGGGCCGTTTGCCCATGCTCTGAATTCTTCCGGGAATAACGGCTTTCCATCCCACGCCAAAGACCACGCCTGGCAATAATACACGAGTTTCTGTAATTTCATCGTGGTTGTCTGTCCCGTATGTTTAAGCACATATTTTGCTACATCAAAAACACTTGCCACAGTCATTCCCTCCCTTCTATCTCCTACCGTAATATTATACCAACATTAACAGATGTTCAAGCTAAAAAATAAGGGCTGTGGTAGCCCTTAACATTCAATATAATGGTATTCCTTTATCAAATTGTCCGAAATTATCTGATATGGCTTAGAGCTATCTACGTGCGACCACGGGGAATTTCCACGATGTGTAATATCAACAAGTTTCCCCGCTGAAAGCTTTCCATATCTTTGAATCGTCTTATCGATTGAGCAAAGCTTTTCCGCTCCATCTTCCGCAAACAGTATACGGCTCCTTGCCGGCATCTCTCCGACACCTGTCTGAACCATGTTATCCTCTGTTGGCTCTTCTAATGGTTCGACATACTGAGACCCGCTGTTTTTGTAAGCCTCATATACACTATCAACAACAGGACCGTGTCTAAATGCGTAAATCCTATCATGGAACAGTGGTTTGCTGAATTCACATAAATAATCCGCATAGGCAAAATAAACCAGCTTTTGCAACGAGAGATGTGTGCATTTAATCTTAGATAAGATATAGGTTGCAACGTCCAGTCCCTTCAATGTGCGTCCAGCTTTTATCTTCTCAGAAAATTCTTCCACAGAATCTATGCACTTAACGCCTTCAAAAAATGGGTCATACCTAACAACAGATTCCCATGATTTATCCTCAGTGCCGATTAAATGTGTAGACAGAGGAACATCGTTGCCGCAATCACGCCTTACTCTATCAATAATTCTCCGTATAGATTCAGTGTTTAATTTCTCGGGATCCGTTATATCTAATGCGATTCGTGTTCCTTCTGTATATGCACTGCTCATAAGAATATAGTGTTTAACCATCGATAATTCCTCCTTTCTCACTTTCTGTCTCCCAGGTTGTGTACCCTTGCTTATATTTTTTATGTGATGCGAAATTCCTTTCAGCATCGCAAGCGTTCCATATCTGAAGCTCCCACGGAAATGCCTTATTCCCCTCTTTGAAATAAATATGGGTCGCCTTATATTCCTGTTTTGATGAATCCAAACACTTATATTTGCCTGAGTATGTACGCTCAATAAATTTCTCTATTTCTTCATAGCTCAAAGCCTCATCAATGATTACTCTGATTCCAAATAAATCATTTATACACTTGTTAACGGGTATTTTGCCTTGTTCAGACCCCCATTTATATCGCTGAATTTTATACTCTATAGAATTGACTGTCTTTATCCTAGTAGTGACGGGATAGGCACAAACCATAGAAAATCGTAAGATAAAATCAATATCACGTTCACTTAGAAACTGAATATATTCCATTATGTCATGATATATATCGCTGTCCGCGTCTACATCAGACATCAATGTTCTCTTTAAATTAACTATTTCTCCTACCGCTTCCTGCCATTCTTCAGTGACATTAGAATACGCAGACTGAATATAATCTACTAACTTTTTCAGTTCGGGAAAAACTGCAACCATTCCTTTTATCCTCTACGGTTATATTATACCAACATCAACAGATGTTCAAGCTAAAAAATAAGAGCTGCAGAGCCCTTAACCTTTGTCAAATATTCAATAGGAAGTAAAAAATATCCCCTTACTGGGAACATATGAATAAGACTTCGGTCAGTATTATTTTTGCGTTTTCCGCTACCTCCCTAACCGCCACCATGTTATCCAAGTGAGAAGATACGCCCGAACTCACAGGAGCGACCTGTAAGCAACGTACCCCTTGAGTGATGGAAGGCACTGCCAACAACATCTCTCACGGGAGATTGGTTACTCCCAACTTTCACGCACCTTACGGTAAATTTTATAAAATAGAGCTTGCTATATTCCTATCTTAAAATCATCTTGGCAGACTTGCGCTACTCGTACCGGTTACTCATCTCATCGTACCCGTTAAGGCTACTGCTCTGCCAAACGGCTTATGGTGTTACCTTAGATTGGCTCGAGTAACCAGCTCGCAGTCTCTAAGGCTTCTTCCCACTTGGGCGTCTATTATGCCGCCGATGAGTCCCGTGGATTTAATGACGTATTAAGTTAGTGCCGCACCTTGTACTTGAGGGTTTCCCTCTCCTGTCTATCTATTACTACATAGGCAACGCCACTAATGGCCAACTATCGTTCGACCGCATGACGTAACTTACGGCGCGCCCCGGCACGCTGATGACGCTCTGCACCGGGCTAAAAATACTACTGACCGAAGTCTTCTCTATTATTATATCACGAAACATATGTTCTTTTCAAGGCTTTGTTCGCACATTTAAAATGTCACCGCAAACGGGTTTTATTTTTTTCGCGGCGTATATGCGTAAGGGTAATAGTACTTTTTCAGAAATTCTTCTGCTGCTTCTTCTGTCTCAAACTCATCTTCTTCATTTAATACAATCTTGATTTTTTCGTCATCAACGTCGTAAAAATTCAGCTTGCCCTTCACCTTAAAAGGGGCTACAAGCCTAACGTTTGAAAAGTGCCATGCGTAATACCCTTCTGACCAATCATCAATGCAAGCCGCCTTACAGTGCCACGGCTTAAACGGCTCGATATCGTCTAAACTGACAATACACAGTGCATAACCGCTGATCATGCCTTCAATCTTAGGGTTTGCGCTGCTACATATTAGTAAATCGCCCCTGTACTTGGTTTGCCACGTTCTAACCTCTATAGTCTTTTCACCGCCTAAAATCAAATCTGCCCAGGGGTTTTGAATTGATATTGCTTTCACTTTCTACCTCTTTATATATACCTGTAGGCGGCCATTTCGGCCGCCTTATAACCTAAGCTATTGTAAACCGCATATATGTTGCCGGGTGTAAATATCTTTGATAGAGATCTACACACTCTTTTTTAAAACTTGCTGTATCAAATTTGTTAGATATAACTTCAGTGTATTTCACCTTAAATTCATCAATAATCATTTCATCAATATGCCGTTCTGTCATTTCGTCTTTCAGCACCTTTTCAAGCTCTGCAATTTGCTTTTCAAGCATTTCTTTCTGCAACTTTAACCGCTTGATTTCTTTAACTGCTTTCTTTGCTTCTCTCTTTTCTAACATGATTTTACCTCTTTTCTCTATGCCTTTCAATTTAAAATGCTATTTTATAAATGTCAGCTATGATTTTCTGTCGGTTTGCTTCAGTGTCTGCCATTAAATAATCAAAATCAATTTTGTGCTCTGCTGTAATCTGCGGGTTGTACCTGCCCCACGTCAAACCGTCTTTCTCTGCGTATACCGTCACGCCGATATATTCGTTTAGATTGACGTTGTACGGGTCTTTGCGCCATTGTTTCGGCGTAATCGCCGTTATCAGCTCAACGGCGATTTTCTCGCCTTTAGCGTTACGTTCTGCAAATGTGATCAACTCTCTTTTGCCGCCGAGGTATTCTGCCCTAATCTCGCGCTTAAATTTCATTTTTTACCTCTTTTCTTTCAACCGTTTCGCCGTTCTGCGGCTCATCAGTACCACGCTTTTTAGTGGTAGACGGTGGGCGGTTGCCCGCCCTATGCTGTCAATTTTGCCGTTTTGTCTTCGCCATCAGCTTCAAACTGTACGCCGTACATGTTTCTTATCTCGTTCAGTTGAAATTCTTTTTTACTTTTCTTTTTATAATCTGCCGGTGCCAGATACCAACAAACTTTTTTGCTATGCCATTTGAAACCCATTGCTTTCAGATCGTCTTTATAGACCTTAGTGTTGCCGCTTACCCATATGAAACAACCTATTATTTCAATATGCACGCCGTTCATCTTTACCAGCTTTTCGATTGTGTCTCTGAACTCGTTCGGCTGCTCTGCGTTTTCTTTCTCGTAGGTTTCGCCGTCTTTTTTGCGGTGAATGTTCTTTACCTTTTTAAACATTTCATCATATTCATTATTAATCTCTTGCATTGTGGCGGTATCGCCGCCCCTGTCTGGGTGATGCTTGAAAACTAACTTTTTGTACTCAGCTTTTAAATCTTCTAATGTTTTGCAATTTATGAACCACTTCATTTTTGTTACCTCTTTCTTTTTTGATGTTCTGCATTTCTTATCTTGATCTAATGTTACTACGTTTTTTTGTAGTTGTCAACAGTTTTATTACAAAAAAACGTAAACCTTTTATTGCGTTTTTTTCTGTGGTATAGTATCATTTTGTATAATGAAAAAAGAAAGAGGGTGAGCACGTGATCAAATACAAAATTGATGTGATGAAAGAATTAGCAAATATCGGCGTGAATTCTACCATGACACAGAAAACAGGGCTTTTCAGTCAAGCAACTATGACGAAATTTAAACGTGGCGATACTAATATATCAATCAATAATTTAAATCGACTGTGCGCCGTTTTAGAAATGCAACCGCGCGATATCATTAAATACGTAGAAACCGATGAAGATGTTGAAAAATATATCTCGAAAATAAATCAGAAATAATGTTGACAACTACGTTTTTTTGTAGTATGATTGACCCATCAGTTAAAGATAAACGTTAAAGAAAAGAGGTAAAATCATGAAGAAGTATATTGTAGCAATAGGTTACGGTGAAAATGTTCAGCAGGTTACAGAGTTT
>CASFAX010000026.1 GCA_949292945.1 uncultured Bacillota bacterium
AGATGATGACAGGAATTGAGAACACATTTAATGTATCTCCAATACTATTCCTGGTGCCGATATTCGTATTAGTTTTAGCGATTCTTAAAGTTCCGCCGGTGATAGCTTTAGTGTCAAGCGCGTTCGTAGCAATTGTTTTAGGAGCATTTGTACAGCAAGGTAGAGTGGATTTGTTCACAATTGTAAATTCAATGGGCGTGGGTTTCTCGGCAGAGACAGGCATTCCTGAAGTGGATACTCTGATCAACAGAGGCGGCATAGCTGGAATGATGGATACAGTAGCGTGGACGATCTTAACTCTAGGCATGGGACATTGTCTGAAAGAAGGCGGCATACTTGGAGCGTTCCTGGAAAAAATTCTTGCTCATGTAAGGAAGCCAAAACAGATTGTTATTACCACGTTGATTTTCTCTCTGGTAACTGCTTGTCTGACCGCATCTCAGTATTTAGCTATAATGCTTCCGGGAATGCTTATGAGAGATCAGTATACGAAATTTAAACTGGACAAGAAGGTATTATCAAGAACCCTCGAAGATGGAGGAACGATGTTCTCGTTCTTGATTCCATGGGATACTGCCGGAATATACACTGCTACAGTAATAGGAATATCAACCTTAACTTATGCTCCGTATGCATTCCTTCTGTGGGTCAATCCGATCATTGCTGCTATATATGCTCTAATAGGATTTGCACAGTTTAAGGATACCAGTGCAAATGAAAGCACAGAAGAAAGCGGAGAAGTTAAAACAGTTGATTAAACAGTTAATTAAAAACAGTTTAATAAATTCAAATGCAAAACAAGAGGAGGAAAAACAATGCAAAAGCTAGGAAAAGTGAATTTACCTGAAGGGAAAAAAATTGCAGTAAACCTTGGATTTGATTTTGATTCATCTTCAGTTTGGATGGAATCGTTTGGAAAAACATCTCCTGTATACACATCCAGAGGAGAATATGGTGCAGAGGTTGGTGTACCAAGGATATTGGATCTGCTTGATAAATACCAAATAAGCTCAACCTTTTTCGTTCCGGGTCACACTATAGATACATATCCGGATATTTGCAAAGAAATATTAAAACGCGGACATGAAATCGCTCATCATGGATATGTACATGAAGATCCGACAGATTTGCCTTTGGATGAAGAAGAAGCTATTTTCGTAAAAGGCCTGGAAGCATTGGATAGAATAGGAGTAAAACCTGTAGGATACAGGTCGCCAGGATTCGATTTCAGCCCAAATACTATTCATCTGTTGGAGAAATACGAAATCAAATATGACAGTAGCCTGATGGGGCAGGATTACTATCCATATCGACCAATACCGTGCAAGGTAAACTTTGACAAGGGTAATGAATTTGGCGAACCATGCAACGTGGTGGAAATGCCCGTATCCTGGTATATGGATGATTTCCCGCATTCAGAATTTATCATGACTAGAACCGGTATGAAACCACAGAGTCAAATATTTGAAATCTGGAAAGCAACATTTGACTACGGTCTGGCGAACACAAAGAATGCGATGCTAAACGTTGCCATGCATCCACAGGTAAGTGGCAGGCCGCATAATATAATGATGCTAGAAGAGTTTATAAAGCATGTATTAGGAAGTGGAGCATGGATTGCACCATTTGCTGAAATTTACAAAGCGATAGAATTTTAGTTGTGTGAAAATGCACAGTATCTGCCTCTGCTCTTTGGCAATTGGAGTAGAGGCGGATTGCTTAAAATGGGAGGCAACCGTGGAAAAAATATTATACAACGGTAGAATTTATTCTCTTGATGATGGCGGAAATCGATATACCGCGTTGGGCATTGAGAACGGGAAGATAGCTTTCCTTGGAACGGACGAAGAGGCTCTTTGCCAGCGTGCTGAAACGACAGTAAATCTTAATGGTGAAACAGTCTTACCCGGATTCATAGATTCACATTTACATATGCTGAATTACGCATTTGTAGAACAGTCATATAGAATGAGCGGTGTAAAATCTATATCGCAGATTATAGATGACGGTAAACAAATAGTCCGTGAAATGGAAGGACAGGATCCAAATCAGTGGATTTACGGCAGGGGATGGGATGAGAACATTTTTACCGATGAAAAGCGCCCTTTGACCAGAATGGATTTGGATAAAATTTCAACGGATAGACCAATTCTTTTCATAAGAAATTGCGGTCATAAGGCTGCAGTGAATACCAAAGCGCTGGAAATGGTGTTAAGTCTTGAAAAAACAAAAGATTATCTTTATCAAATTGATGCAGGGAATGGAATACTGACGGAAGCTTCTGTTAAAATGTGCTACAACACTATGGAAGCACCAACGGTAGAGCAGATTAAGGAAATGATATTGCTAGCGCAGAAAAAAATGAATGCGTGTGGCATTACCGGAGTTGAGACAGATAATTTTTTATCTCTTCCAGGCATGAACATTGATAGGATCATGGAAGCATATAGGCAGTTAGAGGCAGATGGACTACTTACGCTAAGAGTGAGAGAGCAAGCTTCATTTACATGCTTTAGCGATATGAAATCATTTATTGATAGGGGGTATCGCACCGGCATGGGAGGCGAATTTTACACAATAGGACCGGTCAAACTTTATGAAGACGGTTCCTTAGGAGCGCGGACTGCACTGATGAATGAACCCTACATGGGAACAGAACAGCGAGGAACAGCAGTTCATGATGCAAAAGATACTGCACAATTGGTCGACTATGCTTATAGCCACGGTATGCAGATATTAATACATGCCATAGGCGATAAGGCATCAGACATGGTGTGTGATGCATACATTAAAGCTATAAAAAAATATGGTAAACGTGATAGTAGACTTGCCATTAATCATTTACAGGTAATAAGTGAAAGTCTGCTTGATAAGATGAAACAGTATGGAATATTAGCATACATACAGCCGGTTTTCGTGGCCGGAGATCAAGACCTTGTTGCGAGATTATTAGGTAATGAGGTTGCAGATCGATCATACATGTGGAAAACAATGTTCGATAAGGGAATAATTTGTTGCGGTGGATCAGATTCTCCGGTAGAAAGTTTCGACATATTAAGGAATATACAAATAGCCGTGACTAGAGATAAAATCGGCAATTGCACATCTGGATGGTATCCTGATCAAAAATTAAATATTGACGAGGCTGTACGGCTTTTTACAAAAAACAATGCATATGGTGCATTTGCTGAAAATAGACGGGGTACCATAGAGCTTGGCAAAGATGCTGACCTTACTGTTCTGAAAGAAGACATTTTCGAAGCGGAACACCATAATATATCTAACATAGGAATATCTGCTACGATCGTAGCAGGAAAGGAAGTATATAGTAGCAGGGATGGTGAAAAGTAAATGCAGCGTGGGAGTCATACCTTGAGATGGAATAAGTCCAGAAGTAGTGGCAGAAGATGCGAAATTGCTTAGGGCTGCAAAAAAAACAACCATGTCTGTGAATTCACCTTTAATTACTATTCATGGGGTTGCGATTATTCGTTAAATAAATCGGGGAGGCATTGCTATGAAAGTTCTTATTGTAAATGGCAGCAGTCATGTGAACGGTACCACCATGGTTGCAATCAATGAAATGGCTAAAGTATTTGAGTGTAATAAAGTTGAGATAGAAGTAATTCAGCTGGGCTCAAAACCTATAGGCGACTGTTTACAGTGCGGTTACTGTGACGAGCATGGTAAGTGTGTGCAGGAAGATATGGTAAATGAGTTCGTGGAAAAAGCAAGGGCAGCAGATGGATTTGTATTTGCTTCGCCAGTATATTATGCGCATCCTACAGGAAGATTATACTCTTTCTTGGACAGAGTATTTTTTTCCAGCGCTTCTGCGGACAATTACGGAGCGTTTAATTTTAAACCTGGTGCAGCTGTGGCTGTAGCAAGACGTGGCGGAACGTCAACGACCTTTGATGGGATAAATAAATATTTTGGGATAGCGCAAATGCCAGTGGCAGGATCTACATACTGGAATTCTGTTCACGGATTGAGAGCGGAAGATGCTACAAAAGATGAAGAAGGCTTACAGACGGTGAGAAATCTGGCAAAAAACATGATATGGATGATGCGATGCTTTGAGGAAGGTAAGAAAAGCAATATTGCATATCCGGATTTCGAAACAGGAATTTACACAAACTTTATCAGATAGAGAATATTTACCTTAACTTAATGACATTGGTTTTTCACGGCGGAAGCGATTTTTTGACGAGCAAAGAAGAAATCATCCTCGTTTCTGATACGTTTTTCTTTGTCAAAGCGTATATTTGAAGTGCCTTATCACATCATTTATCCAATCAATCGAATCAATTGAGTCAAATGCCTTGACTCGATTGATTCGATTTGCTATGATATGATAGATGAGCAGACTTGAAGTTAGGGGATAGCATTATGTTTTTTAGGGAGAGCGAAACTACGGAACTTAAAGAATATGTTGTTGACGATATAAAGAAAGAAATCGTTGCCTTCGCAAATTGCGATGGGGGCAAACTGTATATAGGGGTTCGAGACGATGGAACGGTTGTCGGGCTGGACAACGCAGACAGCGTTTCTTTGCAGATCAGCAATATGGTACGGGACGCGATTAAACCAGATGTAACGATGTTTTTGCACTACGAAACTATCGTAGAAAACGGAAGAGATATTGTTGCCGTGGATATTCAGCGGGGAACAGATCGTCCTTACTATCTCGCGAAAAAAGGAATGCGGCCGGAGGGTGTATATGTCAGACAGGGTTATTCTTCGGTTCCTGCTACTGATGCAGCAATCCGACGCATGATCAAGGAAACGGACGGAGATCGCTTTGAGGCTATGCGCTCTTTAAACCAGGATCTTACTTTTAGAGACACGCAAAAGGAATTTGAACTCAGGAAAACCGAATTCGGCCCACAGCAGATGCGTACATTGAAATTGATAGATCAGGACGGCCTTTACAGCAATTTAGCATTGCTTTTATCTGACCAATGCGTGCACACGATCAAAATCGCAGTTTTTCAGGGCACAGATCAGACGGTGTTTAAGGATCGACGGGAGTTTGATGGATCGCTGTTGAAGCAGATGAATGAAGTATATGATTTTATTGACTTCCGTAATCAGACCCGTGCGACCATAGAAAAATTATATAGGACTGATGTGAGGGACTACCCGGAAATCGCAATAAGAGAGGCACTTTTAAATTTGCTAGTTCATCGTGATTACGCTTTTAGCGCAAGTGCCCTGATCAGCATTTATACGGACAGGATCGAGTTTGTATCCATTGGAGGATTGATGCCGGGAATTGAACTTGAAGACGTTTTGACAGGTATTTCAGTATGCAGGAATCAGAATCTTGCGAACGTGTTCTACCGACTTCACTTAATTGAGGCATATGGAACCGGAATTAGCAAAATTTTGAAGGCATATGAAGGTACCCAGGAAAAACCTGTGATAGAAACTACGAAAAATGCCTTTAAGATTATACTGCCTAATGTTAACTCAAAATATGAAGCGGAAAATAAGACTGTAATGAAGCCAGGTGAAAGGCATACCAATGATACTGAAAGAAAGTTAAGTGATGAAGAGAAAAAAATATTGGAATATGTCAAGACCCGTGGCTCGATTACAAAAAAAGATGCAGCCAGACTGCTGGAAGTGAGCGATTCTACTGCTGTCAGGGTTATCCGACGAATGGTGAAGAGTAACTTATTAAAGCAAAATGGAAAAGCGAGAAATACACGCTATACTATTACAGAATAAACCATGTATCAGGTTCAGAAATGTCGCGGATATATGAAAGAAAATACATAAATTACAAGAAAAGGTACAGTCGAAGCAATAAAACTGATATAATTTTACCGTAGCAATGTAGCAAGGAGGTATCATTGTGATTGATATAAGACACATCGAGGCGGCGTATGATCGAATTAAGAACTATATTTCCTGCACACGGCTGGAGAAGAGCCTTTACCTGAGTGACAAAAACAGTGAAGCGTATATGAAGCTGGAATGCGAACAGGCTCTGGTTAAAAATTTTAAGATAAGAGGAGTGCTCGGGAAGCTAACCCTGCTGACACCGGAACAACTGGCGAAGGGTTATGGAACAATATCTTCGGGAAATCAGGGAGTGTCCGTTGCATATGCATCCCAGCTTCTCGGACTAGAACGTCCGTACATAGTAGTTCCGGAAACGTCTCCAAAGCCAAAGATTGAGAAGATGACACATTTTGGTGCCGACATACACTATTTCGGAAAAACCTTTGATGAGGCTAATGGAATGGGAGAGTCCATATTTGAAGAAAAAGGCATGGTAAAGATAGATGCACGTGAAGACGTTGAAGGATTGTACGGAGCTGGAACCATAGGCCTTGAAATACTACGGCAGCTGCCCGACATAGACTGTCTGCTGGTACCGATGGGAAGCGGGGGAAATTCTATCGCCAACGGTTCATATTTCCGTCAGGCAAAGCCTGATGTAAAGATTTATGCGGTGGAGGCTGAAAATTCCCCGGCTCTCATAGAGAATCTTAAGACAGGAGTGTGGACGAAGTTTTATGATGCTCCGGAAGACGCAATTATGCAGAGTCTTATAGGAGGCTGCGCAAAGAATACCTTTGACAATGCCAAGGAGTGCCTGGATGATATTCTTGTGGTATCCGACAACGAGGTGCGTCGCGCCATATACGATATGGCGCAGAATGAAAAAGTCATAGCAGAACCTGACAGTGCTGCGGTATACGCCGCTTATAAGAGGTATCGGCATCTGTTTGAGGGAAAGAAAACAGCCATGATCGTAACAGGAGGCAATATCTCCAAGGAACTCTTCAGGGATATAATATCAAGAGGATAATGACAGAATACCGGGTGTTCAAAATACCTTTCATACCCGGTCAAAATCTTCCGAGCTCGGATTTTTCGTTTTTTTAAAAATCAGTACCACCAAAGTGCTCGTTTTTATATACCTCACATGAAAACAGTACCACGAGACGCCTGATTTTAAGGGTAATCGTGGTACTGATTTGCTTCTAACAGGTATTTTATTAGCATTTTGATGCTCGGGAGTTTAGCATTTTTGCGGTTTTCCGAGCTCAACTGCATCGCGCCGAGCTGGGAACCACCACGCCGGGCACTGCTGCTCTACTTTTTCACCAGCTCCAGCTCAAACCAGAAGGTGCTTCCCTTGCCGACCTTGCTGTTCACGCCGTATTCGGCCTTGTGGAGAGTCAGAATCTCCTTGACTATGGAAAGTCCGAGACCGCTTCCGTCGGTAGGGCGGACGTGGTGGGTGCTGGATTTGTAGTATCTTTCCCACACGTGGTTTATTTCATCAGGGGCTATGCCGGGGCCGTGATCGGACACTTCGCAGCGCACCTTTCTGCCGGTTTTCTTTATGGTTATGATGATTTCCTTATCTTCACCGCAGTATTTGACGGCGTTGTTTATGAGGTTTGAGAGAACCTGCTTTATCTTGGCGGCGTCGGCGTTGACCATGAGAGGGTCTGCCGGGCGTCGGAAGGAGAACCTGTAGCCTTCCTGCTCTTTCAGAATGTCATAAGACGACAGAAGGGTGGCGGCAGTCTCGCATATGTCGAATGTGCTCCTTTCGAGAACCATCTTTCTGGATTGCATCCGGGACATGCTCAGCATGTCGTTTACGAGGGTGTTCAGCCTGTCGGCCTCGTCTATGATGACGTTGAGGTGCTCTTCCCGCTTCTTCGGGTTGTTCCCGGAAAGATCCCTTATCATTTCCGCGTAGGATTTTATCATGGTCAGAGGCGTTCTCAGGTCGTGAGATACGTTGGCTATGAGATCCTTCTGGTACATGTCGGTTTTTTCAAGCTCCCTTGACGCATCGGTCAAAGTGTTGGCAAGCTCCGTGATTTCCGTGTAGTGCCCCCGCTCAAACTGGACGCCGTAGTTTCCTTTTCCCATTTCAGCCGCGGACCGGGTAATCTTCTTAATCGGTCTGGAAATCCTGTTTGCCAGATAGAGGGCCAGGGAGAAGGCCAGCAGCGCCGCGATGAGAGTTATGTATATGAGTTGAACTCTCAGGATGGTTACCGTGGATTGAACCGGGTAAAGAGGTGAAAACAGGTAAAGTATAAAGCTGCTTTCAAAGGTTTCCTCGTCGCTTCCTCCGTCTGCGGGATGCACGAGATAGCACGCCAGCGCCAAAGTGCGCATGTTGTTCTCCTTTTCACCGGTGTCTTCGGTAAAGGTTGCCGTCACCTTGGTGAAGGGACTGGCTTTAAGCTTTTCGCGCATGACTTCGGTCTGGGCATTATAAAGAAGGATGGATGTGTAGTCGGATTTGTTTCCGTCCATCAGCACGGGGATTCCGCTTCCCGTCTCCACCCTTATGTATACGTCGTTTACGCTGGTTATTTCGTCTATCTGTTTTCTAAGCTCGGAAGAATTGGGATTATCCTCAAATTCTTCAACTATGCGGTTTGCAATATTTGTCGCCTCCTGCTCCTTCATTCCGGCGTAGTAGTTTTCCAGGAAGTAGACCTGAAGAAGCCAGATGAGAACGATGAGAAGGATAGCGAAACCTATGAAATATATCCAGAGTTTGAACCGTATGCTCTTAAGATCAATTTTCCTCTTCTTCGTACTCAAACTTGTATCCCACCCCTCTGAGCGTTACGATGTAGTCCCTGTAAGGGCCCAGGTTGTTTCTGAGATTTTTGATATGGGTGTCTATGGTTCTGTCGTCGCCAAAGAAGTCGTAACCCCAGATGTCAGACAGCAGCTTGTCCCTGGAGAGGGCGATGTTGCGGTTCTCGATGAGGTAGAAGAGCAGTTCATATTCCTTCGGGGTGAGCTCCACTCTCTTTCCGTCCACTGTTACCGTCCTTGCGGCTACGTTGACCTCGAGGCCGCCGAACTTGAGAACGTCGGTTTTGGCAGGGCCGGCTGCGTGCCGTCTGTCCAGAACTACGTTTATTCTCGCCATAAGCTCCTTCGGGCTGAAAGGTTTGACGATGTAATCGTCTATTCCAAGCTCAAAACCGAAGAGCTTGTCGTATTCCTCGCCTCTTGCGGAAAGCATGATGATAGGCACGTCCTGAATTTTCTTTATCTCCTTGCAGGCGGAAAAACCGTCCAGCTTCGGCATCATAATATCTAAAATGACAAGGTCGTATTTGTTGAGTTTGCAGAGCCCAACGGCGCTCATGCCGTCTCCGGCCTCGGTAACTTCGTAGCCGTTGAATTCCGCATACTCTCTGATGACTTCGCGTATTTTCGGTTCGTCGTCCACAACCAAGAGTTTATACATATTTAAATTCCTCCTCTTTGTGCGATTAAAATACAATCAATCTTACATGGGTAATATATCAGCTTCATCTGTAATATTGGTGTCCATTGAATGAATTTTACAGCTTAAATTCTAACACATTTTCGCAGTCGGTGGAAGACTGCGAGGAAATATTGCGAAAATGGGAATTGAAAAAGCATGATTCTGTCTTAGAACGACAGATGGCCCGCAAACCATGACTTCGGGCCAGTTTCCTTTATCTACACATTTTGGCACACGGAGCACCTAAACATCTAATCATTCGAATATCTAAAGGCTTTCATACTTGGAAATCACACAAATTTAACATTTCCGTCTTGTCCTTTAAAGATATTGCAAAAAAACGGCTATGGGAATATACTGTAATGTGAGTAGATGTATCTATTCACCGACTAATCTTTATGCCAGAATCTGAAGAAAGGAGGTATTTGGAATGTTAAGGAAACTAATCAGAATCATCGTGACAGCCCTTGGTCTGCTTTTCGGATACGGAGTATACCTGCTCACTCGTTTCATTTTCGCAAAGCTGGAGATAACGCTTATAGAAGACCTGTCTCCCATGCAGCAGTCGATGACAGCAGCCGGTTTTGCAATTCTTTTCGGACTTATTTTTCTTATCCTCACTCCTATAATAAGGAGACAGAGTGTAAAGGTAGCGGACAACATCGAAAACGACCTTCAGGGTGTATCCGGAAACGATATTCTCGCAGGGGTAATCGGTCTCATAATCGGCCTGGTTATAGCCCTTCTGATAACGCAGATATACACGGCGATTACCAACAACTATCTGTACACCATCATAGCAGTGATAACTTACCTGGTGCTGGGGTACCTGGGCGTCGTCATAGCCACTAAGAAGGGCAAAGGCATGATAGCTCTGATAATAGCGGGAAGCCGTGCCAAGGCCCAGCAGCAGACTGCCCCCATAGCCGATGTGAACTACCGGCCGGGCAAGAAAAGCAAGACCGGAAACGTGCCTAAGATTCTCGACACCAGCGTAATCATAGACGGAAGAATATCGGGGATAATGAAGACCGGCTTTCTGGAAGGCCCTATAGTCATACCGGAGTTTGTTCTGGTGGAGCTGAGGCACATAGCCGACTCGTCCGATTCCCTGAAGAGAACCAGAGGCCGCAGGGGCCTGGATATCCTGAACAAGATGCAGGAAGATTACGGAATCGAAATATATAACACTGAAAACGAGAAATCCCTGAAGGAAATTCCGGAGGTGGACGTCAAGCTTCTAAAGCTTGCTCAGCTCATAAACGGCAAAGTGGTGACAAACGATTTCAACCTGAACAAGGTTGCGGCTATAAACGGGGTCAGCGTGCTAAATATAAACGAGCTGGCAAACACTTTAAAGCCTGTGGTGATACCTGGCGAAGAGATGACCGTAAACCTTGTGAAGCAGGGCAAAGACAGCAGCCAGGCCGTCGCATATCTCGATGACGGCACCATGATAGTGGTGGAAGACGGACGGAGAATGATAGGAAAGACTGCGGATATTACCGTGACCAGCGTTCTTCAGACGGCAGCCGGCAGGATGATCTTCGGAAGACTTAAGAAGGGATAGGAGAAGGCCGGCAGGTAAAGCAGCCGGAAGGAAGGATTTTACATGGAAAACCGGATAGGCACAGGTTTTGACGTACACGCATTCAGCGGAGGTAGAAAACTCATACTGGGAGGAGTTCATGTCCCCTTTGGCAAAGGCCTTGCAGGACACTCCGATGCAGATGTGCTGGTTCACGCTTTAATGGATGCCATGCTGGGGGCTGCGGCTCTTGGAGATATAGGAAAGGCTTTTCCTGACAGCGACGACCGCTTTAAGGACATATCAAGCCTTAAGCTCCTCGAAAGGGTGAAGGTCATGATTGCAGAGGCAGGGTACAGTCTGGTTAACGCGGATATGACCGTAATATGCCAGAGGCCGAAGCTTGCTCCTTATATAGATGAAATGAGAAAGAACATAGCCGGCGTGCTGGGTGTGGACTGTGACAGGATAAGCGTCAAGGCCACCACCACGGAAAAGCTGGGGTTCACGGGACGGGGCGAAGGCATTGCGGCCGAGGCTGTGTGCCTTCTTGCAAAACAGTCATAATGAGTCAATAAACCATAGAAGGAAGGATAATATAAGCTATGAAGATGTCAAAGATGCACATAAGAACTCTGAGGGAGGTACCTAATGAGGCGGAAATCCCGAGTCATATTCTGCTCCTGAGAACCGGCATGATAAGAAAGCTGGTTTCGGGAGTGTACGGGTTCATGCCTCTGGGCTGGAGAGCTCTCAGGAAGATCGAGAACATAGTCAGAGAGGAAATGGACGCTACAGGTGCCCAGGAAATCCTCATGTCGGCAGTGCAGCCGGCAGAGCTGTGGCAGGAGTCGGGAAGATGGTACGCATACGGACCTGAACTCTGGAGACTTAAGGACAGAAACGGCAGGGATTTCTGCCTCGGGCCTACTCACGAGGAGATATTCACCGACATAGTGAGAAACGATGTGTCCTCCTACAGACAGCTTCCTATGAATCTCTATCAGATTCAGACAAAATACAGAGACGAGGCCAGACCTCGCTTCGGTCTCATGAGAAGCCGCGAGTTCATAATGAAGGACGCTTACTCCTTTGACAGGGATTACGAGGGACTTGACGTAAGCTATAAGACCATGTACGACGCCTACGACAGGATATTCACCCGCTGCGGCCTTACATTCAGACCGGTGGAGGCTGACACGGGAGCCATAGGCGGAAGCAATTCCCATGAGTTTACCGCCATTTCAGAGGTGGGCGAAAGCGAAATAGCATACTGCCCTAAGTGCTCCATGGCGGCCAACGTGGAGAGAGCTGAATGCAGAGACGCGGAGCCGACTCCGGATTCCGTGGAAATGCTGCCTTTGGAAGAGGTACATACTCCGGATACCAAGACCATCGAGGATCTGGCGAAATTCCTGGGCGTTAAGCCTGAGGAGACCATAAAGGCCCTTCTCTTCGTAAAGTACGACGAAATGGGTAACGAGGACGGATACGTTGCAGCCTTTGTCAGAGGAGATAGAGAACTTAACATGATAAAGCTGGTAAATGCCCTTGGAATTCCTGAGCACGCCATAGCCTTTGCTGATGAAGAGGCCATGGGAGCAAAGACGGGAGCGGTGGGAGGATTTACCGGCCCTGTGGGACTTCACGACTGCACCATAGTGGTGGACAGCGAGCTTCCGGGACTTAAGAACCTTGCAGCCGGCGCGTGCAGGAAGGATTATCACCTTAAAAACGTAAACTACGGAAGAGACTATAAAGGCGACATAGTAAAGGATATAAAGGTTCTGAAGGAGGGAGACCCTTGCCCTGTCTGCGGTGAGCCTGTAAAACATGCAAGAGGCATCGAAGTGGGTCAGGTGTTCAAGCTTGGAACAAAGTATTCCGAGTCCATGGGCGCTATGTACAAGGACGAGGACCAGCAGGAAAAGCCTATAGTCATGGGTTGCTACGGCATAGGCGTTACCAGAACCCTTGCCGCAATCGTAGAGCAGCACCACGATAAGGACGGAATAATATGGCCTGTAGCTGTTGCCCCTTACCACGTCATAATCACTCTTATGAAGCCTGACGATGAGGTTCAGCTGGCTCTGGCGGAGAAGATTCACGATGAACTTTCCGAAAAGGGTATAGAAGTGATGCTGGATGACAGAGACGAAAGACCTGGCGTAAAGTTCAAGGACGCCGACCTTCTGGGTATTCCTGTGAGAATCACCGTGGGAAGAAGGGCTCCTGAAGGAAAGGTGGAATATAAGCTGAGAAGAGATGCTGACAAAGTGGAAATGACTGCGGAAGAAGCCGTAAAGGCTGCTGCAGCCCTGGTCGAAGCGGAAAGGTAATGGGCCATTGAAAGTGTATTTTCAGATGTTCTGGTCGTTTTTCAAGCTGGGACTTTTCACCATCGGCGGAGGAATGGCAATGATACCGCTGATCCAGGACATCGTGGTTAATAATAAGAAATGGATGACAGAGGAAGAATGTGTGGATTGCATCGCTGTCAGCCAGAGCCTGCCCGGGGTCATAGCCATAAACATGGCTACATATATCGGATACCATCTGAAGAAGCTGCCGGGTTCCATAGTCGCCACCGTAGGAGTCAATCTGCCCAGCTACATAATCATAATAATAGTGGTGGAGATTCTCCACGGCTTTGGAGATAACCCTTACGTTCTGGGAGCGTTAGTGGGAATAAAGGCTGCGGCCACAGGTCTCATAGCTTTTTCTGCGTACAGGATAGGCAGGCAGGTTCTGAAGAGTGGATTTGCCTGGGTGATGGCTGTTGCTGCGTTTTTGGTAATAACATTTGCCGGGGTTAATGCTGTCTTTGCCATTCTCGGCGGGCTCGTCATCGGTATAGTGAAGATGAAGTTAGATGCCGGAAGAGGAGGTAAGAAGAATGATTTACCTTAAACTCTTTCTGGTTTTCGCAAAGATAGGCCTTTTCGGATTCGGAGGAGGCATGGCCATGCTTCCCATGATATACCAGAGTGCGGCCACTTTCAGCCTCATGTCGGCAGATGAATTTTCAAACCTTGTGGCTATATCTCAGGTTACGCCGGGTCCTATGGCTGTAAATGCGGCTACATACGTGGGATATAATGCGGCCGGTTTTTCCGGAGCGTTTATCGCCACATTGGGAGTGGCTTTTCCATCGTTTATTCTGGTCATAGCAGTTTGCCACTTTATCGCCAGGTTTAAATCAAGCCCGTACATAGAAGGGGCGTTCACCGGGATAAGGCCAGTAACTGCGGGGCTCATAGCTTCGGCAGTAATATTCATGGGAGAGAGCACTTTTGAAAATCTGACGCCGGTAACCGGGGGAATACTGATTTTGTCGGTGGTTCTAGTGGGAAAATTCAGGATCAGCCCTGTCATAATAGTCTTGGGAGCGGGAATCCTGGGAGCGTTGCTGTGCTCGTAGACCGTTTCCTGTTTAACGGCCCGTAAGGAAGTGTAATAATTTAGTGTAATAAAGCAAAAAGGAGAACCTGCAATGAAAAAAGTAGTAATCGAAATGGATGACGGCGGAATCATGAGAGGAGAGCTCTACGAGGACATCGCTCCTATAAGCGTAGAGAACTTTGAAAAGCTTGCCAACGAAGGATTTTACGACGGACTTACATTCCACAGAGTGATTCCTGGATTTATGATTCAGGGCGGCTGTCCTGAGGGCACCGGAATGGGCGGCCCGGGATACTGTATCAAGGGCGAATTTGCTGCCAACGGAGTGAAGAACGACTTGAAGCATAAGACCGGCGTTATTTCCATGGCAAGGGCTATGGATCCGAACTCGGCAGGTTCCCAGTTCTTCATCATGGTAGCAGACGCCCCGCACCTTGACGGACAGTATGCTGCTTTTGGTAAGATAACCGAGGGAATGGAGGTTGCACAGGAGATAGTCTCCGTCCCTACGGGCAGAATGGATAACCCTTTGTTCCCTGTGGTGATAAAGAGCATAAGGGTTGAGTAGAAAGGCGCGCGCTGATTTGCGCAGCGAGAAAAGGTAATAGAAAATGGCATTTTTCAGAGACATACGCGAGGATATAAATGCAGCCAGGGAGAAGGATCCGGCGGCGAGGAACGGACTGGAAATCCTCCTGTGTTACCCTGGCGTATGGGCTTTGATATTTCATAAACCTGCTCACTGGCTTTACAATCATAAGCTGAAGCTCATAGCGAGAATGATTTCCCAGTTTTCAAGATGGGTCACCGGAATAGAAATTCATCCCGGGGCGACTATCGGCAGGAGGCTTTTCATAGACCACGGAATGGGCGTAGTCATAGGCGAAACCACGGAAATAGGCGACGACGTGACACTCTATCAGGGAGTGACATTAGGCGGTACGGGAAAGGATACGGGAAAGCGTCATCCGACCATAGGAAACAGGGTAATCGTAAGCTCGGGAGCCAAGGTTTTAGGTCCTTTCAAGGTAGGCGACGACGTCAAAATCGGAGCCGGGTCCATAGTTCTCAAGGAGATTCCGCCGGGATGCACCGTGGTGGGAATTCCGGGAAGAATAGTGAGAAGGTACGGAGAGAGCACCAGCGACCTGAATCAGGTAAATCTGCCGGACCCTGTTGCAGTGGAACTGGAATCCCTGAGGAGGAGAATAAAGGCGCTGGAGAAAAAGCTTGATGAGCAGACAAAGGGAGCAGCTCCGGCTGAGCCCGAAGCGATGAAGGACAAGGAGGCAGGTAACGATGAAAATATATAACACACTTACGAGGAAGAAAGAGGAGTTCGTTCCTCTGAACGAGGGGAAGGCGCTTATCTACGCCTGCGGTCCTACGGTATATAACTTCATCCACATCGGAAACGCCCGGCCGATGGTAGTGTTCGACACTCTGAGAAACTACCTGAAGTACAGGGGCTACGAGGTGAAGTTCGTCCAGAATTTCACCGATGTGGACGATAAGATCATAAACAAGGCGAGAGAAGAGGGGAAGACGGCTCCTGAGATTTCGGAAAGATTCATTAAAGAATACTTTGACGATGCTGATGCTCTCAACGTTAAGCGGGCAGACGTTCATCCAAAGGTATCAGAGCACATCCCGGAGATAATCGATTTTGTCCAGACTTTGATAGACAAAGGCTACGCATACGAAGCCGACGGAGACGTATATTTTTCCACCAGAAAGTTTCCTGAATACGGAAAGCTTTCAGGACAGAACATAGACGATCTGGAAGCGGGAGCCAGAATAGCCGTAGGCGAGGTAAAGGAAGATCCGCTGGACTTTGCTCTCTGGAAGGCGAGAAAATCCGACGATGAAATCGCCTGGGAATCCCCTTGGGGAATGGGCCGTCCGGGCTGGCACATAGAGTGCTCCGCCATGGCAAAGAAGCACCTGGGAAACACCATCGATATCCACGCAGGTGGCGAGGATCTTCAGTTCCCGCACCACGAGAACGAGATAGCCCAGTCCGAGTGCTGCAACGGCGTTCCGTTTGCAAGGTACTGGATGCACAACGGCTACATCACAGTGGATAACGAGAAGATGTCAAAATCCAAGGGCAACTTCTTTACCGTAAGGGATATAAGGAAGGAGTACGACGGTGAGGTCATAAGGTTCTTCCTCCTTTCCGGTCAGTACAGAGGCCCGATAAACTTCAGCGACACCCTCATGGAGCAGTCAAAGAGCAGCCTTGCAAGAATGGAAAACTGCAAGGAAAACCTCCTTCACATAAAGGAAGCCGGAGCTGACGGAGACATGACGGAAGCCGAAAAAACGGCTTTAGGCGATATGGCAGGATGCAGGGAGAAATTCATAGCAGCTATGGACGACGACCTTAATACGGCGGACGCCATAAGCGCAATATTTGAGCTTGTAACCCTTGCAAACACGGCTGTAAAGGATGGTCATGGAACTAAAGCTTTTGCGGCTGCCGCTCTCGAAAGGCTTCAGGAACTTGCCGACGTTCTGGGACTTCTCCAGAAGGAAGCAAAGGAAGAAATCGACCCTGAAATCCAGAAGCTCATAGACGAGAGACAGGAAGCGAGAAAGAACAAAGACTTTGCCAGAGCCGACGAGATACGAGACCTTCTCAAGGCTCAGGGAATAACACTGAAGGATACTCCTCAGGGAGTACAGATCGTAAGAGAATAGCATGACTGAGACCGGTGTAAACAGTATAAACACTACGGCATTGGCATTTATAGGGGACGCGGTTTATGAGGTTTTCATAAGGAACCGCGTTCTTTGCGAGTACGGCCAGAATGCCGACAGGCTTCACAGGGAAGCCGTAAGATATGTAAAGGCGGACGCCCAGGCGGAAGTTATCAGACGTCTCGCAGAGGAAGGCTTTCTCACGGAAGAAGAGGAGAATCTCGTGAGAAGGGCGAGAAACCGCAGGATGAAATCAAAGGCCAGAGGAGCAAGCCCCATGGACTATAAGCTTGCTACCGCCTTTGAAGCGCTCATAGGATACCTTCACCTTTCCGGCAGGCTGGAAAGAGCAGAAGAAGTGATGGAAAAAGCGGCGGAGATAATCGAAGCTCCCCGGGAAAGGACGGAAAAATGAGCAAGGCTGACGTAATCTTCAAGGATATGTGTAAGAACATTCTCGATCACGGCTATTCCAGCGAAGGCCAGACCGTAAGGGCAAGGTGGGAGGACGGAACGCCGGCGCACACAGTCAAGGTTTTCGGCGTTGTGAACAGATACGACCTCTCGGAAGAGTTTCCGGCGCTGACTTTAAGAAAGACGGCCATAAAGACAGCTGTAGACGAGCTCCTCTGGATATGGCAGAGAAAGTCAAACAACATTCACGATCTGAAAGGCCACATCTGGGACGAATGGGCTGACGAGACAGGCTCCATCGGAAAGGCCTACGGATATCAGATGGCGAAGAAATACAGGTTCCATCAGGGAGTCATGGATCAGGTAGATAACGTCATATGGCAGCTTAAGAACACGCCGTACTCCAGAAGGATAATGACGAACATATACAATTTCGAAGACCTTTCGGAAATGCACCTGGAGCCGTGCGCCTACAGCATGACGTTTAACGTGACGGGAAACAGGCTCAATGCCATATTAAACCAGAGGTCCCAGGACGTGCTGGCGGCCAACAACTGGAACGTGGTGCAGTATTCGGTTCTCGTTCACATGCTTGCTCAGGTGTGCGGGTACGAGCCGGGAGAGCTGGTTCACGTAATTGCAGACGCTCACATCTACGACAGGCACATTCCTGCCATAGAGGAGCTTCTGAGCCGTGAAGAACACCCTGCGCCGAAGTTCACCCTGAACCCGGACGTTAAGGACTTCTACGACTTTACCACGGACGACATAACGATAGAAAACTATGAGTGCGGCCTTCAGATAAAGGATATCCCTATCGCCATCTGACGGCGGCCGGATCTCAGGAGAACGCTATCATCACTACAGGAGGAAATATGGAGCTGATACTTGCGGCGGACGAAAACTGGGGTATAGGTAAGGGAGGAGACCTTCTCTGCCGCATACCCGGAGATTTAAAATACTTCAAAGAGCGCACCATGGGCAAAATCATGGTCATGGGAAGGGCGACGCTGGAAAGCCTTCCGGGAAGGAAGGGACTTCCGGGAAGGACAAATTACGTGCTAACTTCAGACACTTCATACGAGGCTGAAAATGCCCAAGTCGTTCACAGTACCGGTGAACTTATGACGGCGCTTAAAGATGCGGAGCCCGGCGACGTGATGGTCATGGGCGGAGAGCGGGTATACAGGGAATTCCTTCCTCTCTGCACCGTCTGCTACATAACGAAGATATACGAAAGATTCGACGCCGACAGGTTCTTTGTAAATCTGGATGAAGATCCGGACTTTACCTGCGAAGCCGTAAGCGGCGTGAAGGAAGAAAACGGCATAAAGTATCAGTTTTTTAAATATACGAGAAGAAATGGCTAAAAACAGGACGGAAAAGAGGAGGCCCAGGCCGGAAAGACCTGAGCGCGCTCCGAGAGATGAAAACATAATAGTGGGAAGAAATCCCGTAACGGAAGCCCTTAAAAGCGGCCGTACGGTGGAAAAAATATACGTTCAGCAGAACGCCGGAGGGTCCCTTGGTAGGGTCATACAGCTGGCGAAGGAAAAGGGAGTTCCCGTTATGGAGTCCGGAAAGGCAGCCCTTGACAAAATGGCCGGAGGCCTTCCCCATCAGGGCGTCGCTGCTTCGGTAACACCTTACAGATATGCAGATTTTGACGATGTCATGAAAAAGGCGGAAGACGCAGGAGAAGACCCTTTCATCGTAATTCTCGACGGAATAGAGGATCCTCATAACCTGGGAGCGGTGATGAGGTCGGCAGAATGCGCGGGAGCTCACGGAGTCGTAATACCCAAGCGCCACAGCTGCGGTCTAACCGAAACCGTGGCAAAAGCTTCAGCCGGCGCCATAGAATACATGCCCTGCGTAAAGGTGACAAACATCGCCCAGACCATAGACATGCTGAAAGAGGAAGGATTCTGGATAGGCGCCTGCGATATGGGCGGAACAGAATACTATAAGCAGGATTTAACGGGCAAGCTTGCCGTCGTAATAGGCGGTGAGGGCTCCGGAGTCAGCAGGCTGGTAAGGGAGAAGTGCGACTTTGTGGTATCCATGAGGCTGTGCGGTAATATCAATTCCCTCAACGCATCAAACGCCGCCGCTGTTCTTATGTACGAGGTGAGAAGGCAGAGAGATGAAGGAAAGTAGAATTACGGATTATGACGCCTTTGCGGAGGAGGACGTGGTTCTCATGGCTCAGGGCGGCGACGAGGCTGCGTCGGAATACCTGATAAACAAATACAGAACTCTGGCAAAAGTAAAATCCCACATATACTTCATAGCGGGAGGCGACCCGGACGATGTAATACAGGAAGGCATGATTGGAGTCTTCAAGGCCATCAGGGACTTCGATCCGGGCCGGGACGCGGGTTTTCGCACTTTTGCGGAGCTCTGCATAAACAGGCAGATAGTCACGGCGATAAAAGCTTCCAACCGCCAGAAGTACAAGATTCTCAACGAGTCCGTCTCCATAGACTACAGTGAGCCGGGAAGGGACGGCGAGGAAGCAGGGAGCCTTTCCGAAGTCATGAGATCCGGTGAAGACACAAATCCGGAATCCATGACCCTCGTGAGGGAAGTGGTATCGTACCTTAAGGCGAACGGAGAAAACATCTTCAGCCCAATGGAGAACATGGTGTGGAACGAAATCCTGAAAGGCAAAACTTACATGGAAATCGCCAGAGAACACGGAAAAACCCCAAAGGCGGTGGACAACGCCATGCAGAGGGTGAAGAAAAAAGTAATGACATACCTGGAGATATAAAAAAGTTGTTGACATTAAAAGCGTAATTTAGTAAAATTAACACGTTGACGACGCTTGCTGTTGTAGCTCAGTAGGTAGAGCACTTCCTTGGTAAGGAAGAGGTTCGGCAGTTCGAATCTGCTCAACAGCTCCAAAAGAAAAAAGACGTTGAAATTTCAACGTCTTTTTTCTTTGTGCAGGCAATTGTGGGTTATAGGACAAAAAGTGTTGATAAAATGACGGAAAAGGGTTGAAGTTTCAACGCAAATCAGGGAACAATATTATTAGAAATCCATAGGTTTAAATTAAACGGGAATATATGTTTCGCGCATGTTAATACTCTGAAGGTAACACTCAGTTCAACTTTTCCCAGGCAAACCTGCAATTTGGTTTAATAAAATTCAACCATTTACAAGCCTCACCCGATTCTGGTTTACTTTTTCACCGTTCCACCCTTCATATGAGCTGAAATCTACCTACATTTTTCAAACAAATCGAGTGAAACCCGGTGAAAGGTAGAATATCGGTAAACCAAAACAGGAAATCCTGACAGAATGGTTGAACCCGTTGCCTGATAGTATCGCCTTGCAACAGCTCATTATCAATACTTTTTGTCCTATAACCCTGGAATTCCGAGCACGTTAGTTAAAATGGGCACTCTGCAAAAAAACTTTAATCCACGTCTGAAATCTTCCCGAGTCAGCGTTTCGATACATTCTTTTTTCCATATGGGACAGGTGTATCGACCAGTCCGATAAGGTAATCGGCAGATAGATTATAGAATTTGCACAGGATAATTAAATCATCGATCTTGAGTTCGGAACGACCGGATTCAATATGGCTGTATCCTTGTTGTGATTTGTTTAATATTTTACCCAGTTGAGCCTGTGTCAAATCGTGGTCTTCACGGACTCCCCGTATGCGCTCCCTATAATTCATAAAATGCCTGTTCTCCTTGTTTTGGTGTACTATAGAGGCCTATAGAGGAATGATATAATACTCAAACATTGAGTATTGACTTTTACTCAATATTTGAGTAAAATCAGGTTAGAAGCGGAGTTAGAACGGTAATAGAGGGAGGAATGAACGTGAAAAAGAAGATTGTATTGATGGTTACATTGCTGGCTTTATCTTTTAACCTGATTGCGTGCGCAGGCAACGATTCGGGAAATACTGTGACTGAGGACACGGAGGCTGTTGCCGATACTATCAACGATGGAACGGAAAATGTAGCAGAACAGGGTGAGCTTGCAGCCGAAGATGCAGAATAATTGCGGATTTAGAAATAAGTAATACGTTATACAGAAACCCTTTTGGCTAAAATAAACGGCAAAAGGGTTTTATTTAGTTATTTGTATGTGACGAACAGAGGAGGAGTTATGAAAAAGCGTATTGTGAAATTGTTGATAGCAGCCATATGCTTTACACTGTGCGCCTGTAATGGTGGCGTGGACAATTCCGGCACCAAAGATGTACAACAAGGAAATACATCTGCAAACAGAGCTCTTGAAGTAGGAGATACTATAAAAAATGATATGTGGGAAGTAACACTTTCGAGAGCGGACATCTCATATGGCACATTGCAGCTTTCGTCCGACAGCGAAAAAGTCACAAATATACAATGTAGTTTAGAATTCGAGGTTAAAAATCGGCATAATGAGTCACAATCATTGCGTGACGCAGTAAATGATGTAGTCGTGAAATTCGGAGATAATAGTTATGGAGAGTGTTCATATTTTTACGGCGTGGGAGAAACGGAATCGTCGCAATCATCTGTAACAGATACAGCCCAAATAGAGCCATCGGATACTCAGCATATGTACGCTCAGATCAGCATTTCCGAGAAGAACATTACAGGGAAGGGAGTCGTGGAACTGACGGTTGCAGGGCAGAGGTGTGAAATAGCAATCGAGAGCTGACGATAAAAAGCTCAGAAACATAAGGGATTCGGGCAACATTTTTTATAAAGCAAAGATGAATTTACTAAACGCTGATTTAATGCTATTATACCTTTAAAGTAATAAAGCGTTTTCTTCTTATGTTTCCGGGAAAGGAGTGCGTGCCTCATGAGTCTTACGGTTTCACGGCTTATGGAGCTTCCGAGCCTGAGGAGGGCAAAGGTTCTGGGAGGCCGGGGAGGCCTCGACAGAATCGTATCCAGCATATCGGTGCTGGAGTATTCATCGACTACGGACACCCAGAAAAAGCTATTTGAAAGCATAGAATTTCAGGGCAGCGAAATAGTTATAACGGCTTTCAGTAACATTGCCGGTGATGTCGAGGCCCAGTGCGCCAACATGAGGAGCATGGCTGAGGTAGGAGAAGTAGGGATGATTCTATACTATGTAGGTATCATAATGCCTGAAGTAGACCCTGCGCTGATACGGCTGGCCGATGAACTGGACTTTGTTCTCATATGCATGCCGGAGAAAGAACCAAATCTCCGCTACAGTGAAGTGATAACCGAAGTTATGGATGCAATAATAAGGGACGAGCTGAATAATCCGGCTTTTGCTCTCGACATGCTCGACAGAATGACAAAGCTTCCTCACAGCCAGCAGACGGTAAAGACAATTCTCAGGATGACAAGTGACAGACTGAGAGCGTCGGCAGTGATAACAGACGGGGATTACGGCGTGCTGAGCGAGGCTACCTGGCCGAGGACTGAAACTATAGACCACGAAGAACTTATTTCCTGTATCAGAGAATTCGGCGCCGGTGAAACTTTCAGGGAAATACGGCGAAAGGGAAGGCAGTCGTGGATATACAGAGCTGATATACATACGGGAGAGGACAGCTTGATGTATCTTCTGGTCATTTCAGACGGGGGAAAAATAGATCCCATGCTCTGGAAGCAGGTGGTGGAAGGGGTACGCCTGAGCATGGGAGTATGGGGAAGGAACCACGACAGGATAAACCTTGCTGAGCTGATAAGGGCCATAATGCAGGATGAACCGATAAAAATGCGCAGGTTGGGAGATCTTTATCACATAGATGTGGAAGCCATGAGTGACGTATGGATTCTCAGAAACGTTGGAGAAGAAAATCCGGCGGACTGGGTGGAGCCTGTAAGGAATCTGTCATCTCATTTTGTCAGCGTGGAGCTGTGCGGCATATTTGAAAACGACATAATTATTTTCCCTGTAGGTAAGAGAACTCTGAGGGATATGAACGACTGGTCTGAGGCTATTTCGGAGTTTTGCAGGGAGAAGGACCTCGGGTTTGTCCTGACCAGATGTCCCATGCTTCAGAAAACGTCGGCGGTACTCTTTCGGAAATTGAATTTGCCGGAGAGTGCAGAAAAATTGCGGATGGAGGGAAGGAAAGCATAGCTACCCGCACCTCGATGCTTCAGCCTTTGAAAGAGAGGAGGGACGGAGAGGAAATAATCAGGACGCTTCAGACGTACATTTTGGACGAAGATTCGAGTATTACAAATACTGCCGAGGTACTCTTTGTCCATAAGAACACGGTAAAATACCGGCTCCAGAAGGCAGGAGACGTGCTGGGATTTCATATAGGAGATGTGCTTCAGTCCAGAAACCTTACGTATGCGCTGTCTCTTCAGCGAATGATAGAAACGGTGTAAACGCAATGGCATAAAAAATCTCAGCCTGTTTATTGTCTCAAAGGACAATGAACAGAGTGAAAGTTTATCCCATTAAATAATGACGAAATATGACGGCGGAAATATAATTATTTTTGTCGTTTTTATTTTTACAGCTAATCGGAGGATTTTATGGACAAGACTAACGGATTTAAAATTCAGGAGGAAGAACGGCAGGGGTGGATTTCCATCGCCATGGTGTGGACAGGTTCTGTAATATGCGTTCCGGCTCTGATGATAGGGGGAATGCTGGGAGCAGGGCTGCCGCTCGTTGAATGCCTGCTTGCTGTTCTGACAGGGTACGGTATGATATGCGTGCTCATGTGCTTTATCGGAATGCTTGCCTGTGATACAGGTCTTCCTACTGCGGTTGCAGCATCAAAAGCTTTAGGCGAAAGCGGAGCCAAGTACATAATAAGTCTGATTCTTGCGATCTCATGCATAGGATGGTTTGGAATTCAGGCGGCTGTATGCGGCGAATCCTTTTCATCGATGTTCGGGGACATTACAGGAATCGATATTCCTGTGTGGATATCGTCTATAGCCTGGGGAATAATAATGCTGCTCACGGCATGCTTCAGATTTTCGGGCCTCAAGTGGCTTAACAAGATTGCAGTGCCTCTTCTCGGAATAGTTCTGCTTTACGCACTGGTAGATACCCTGGCTTCCGGAGGTGTGGACATTTTGAAGAGTTATGAGCCATCTGCACCGATGACATTCGTGAGCGCGGTAAGCGCAACGGTAGGATCTTTTGTTCTTGCCGCTGCTATTTCGGGAGATTATTGCAGGTTTGCAAAGAGCAGAAAAGACGTCATCAAATCTTCGGCGGCGGGAGTGGTACCGGCAGGCCTTGTAATACTTATGACCGGGGCGGTTCTTGCCGTATGTACCGGAAGCTATGACATAAGCGTTGTGCTGGCATCTTCCGGACTTCCTGTCGTAGGCCTCATAGCTCTTATACTGGCGACATGGACTACAAACGTTTCAAATGCCTATTCGGGAGGGCTGGCTCTTTCAGTGCTTCTAGGACAGGATGAGAAGAAGAGCCAGGTTACAACAGCAATAGCCGGTGTGATAGGAACTCTTCTTGCGGCTGCGGGAATACTGAATTCAATACAGGGATTCCTGTCGCTGCTTTCGGCTATAGTACCTGCTCTGATCGGAACCATGATTGCCGATTACTGGATAATGGGAAAAGGAAAAGCGGACGGAGAGCAGGGTCGCAGCGGCGTGTATGCGCCGGGACTCATATCATTCGTACTTGGCGCTTTTGTCGCATGTGTAACCGGAGGAACCTTCGCCTCGATACCTGCGCTGGCGTTTTTGAATGTGCCGCTTTTCATAGGGCCTATAAACGGAATTGTTGTTGCGATGGTTATATACGTGCTGCTTGGCAGCGTTATGATGAAAGGAGAGAGAAAGTCTTGCGTAGAATCGGAATAAAGGAAGTGGAAGATATCGCTTTGGGAGCATCGCTGCTGGGAGCTGGCGGCGGAGGCGACCCGTATTACGGAAAGCTTATGGCAATGGGGGCTATCAAGGAAAACGGCCCTGTGGAGCTTATATCTCCTGATGAAGTGCCGGATGATGCCGTCATAATGCCAATAGCCATGATGGGGGCGCCTACAGTTCTGTGTGAGAAGGGCACGGCGGGAAATGAGTACAGGGAAATCTACGACATGATGTCAAAGTATCTGGGTAAAGAGATTTATGCCGTAATGCCTATGGAAGCCGGCGGTGTGAATTCCATGCTTCCCATTGCTGCAGCCGCCCGGCTGGGTCTTCCAATGGTGGACTGCGACGGCATGGGAAGGGCTTTTCCTGAACTTCAGATGGTAACTTTCACAATAGGAGGCGTCAGCGCTACGCCTATGGCTCTTACCGACGAGAAAGGAAACAGTGCAATATTCAACACCATCACCAACAAGTGGACCGAAGAACTGGCCCGCGCGGTCACGATGAGCTGCGGCGGTTCTGTTACCGTGACCCTGTATATAATGGACGGAGCTACCATGAAGTATAGTGACCAGAAGCGAGCAGCTGGGCAGAGCAATAAGAACCGTAAAGGAACATGCTGAAATGACTCCGGAAGAAGCCTTTCTCTCTGCAAGTGACGGATACAAGCTTTTCAAGGGCAAGATTTCCGACGTTTTAAGAGAGACAAACGGCGCGTTTAATCTGGGAAGGGTAGTTTTGGACGGAATCGGCGAATACAAGGGACGGACGGCTGAAATATCTTTTCAGAACGAGAATCTTTCTGCAGTAGTGGACGGGGAAATTATGGCGACGGTTCCGGATCTCATCTGCATGGTGGACACGGAGACCTTTGTTCCCGTCACTACAGAGGCGCTCAAGTATGGAAAACGCGTTCTGGTGACAGGACTTAAGTGCTACAAAATGTGGAGGACCGAAGCCGGACTTGAGCTGGTGTGTCCGAGATATTTCGGAGTCGACACCGACTACATTCCTATCGAAGAAAGGGTGAAAGGGGGCGCAAGGTGATGTATAAATTAGGTATCGACGTCGGAGGAACGAACACCGACGCCGTAATAATAGACGAGGACAGAAATGTGGTTGCAGAGGTAAAGCGGCCCACTACAGACGACGTTTACGACGGGATAATAGATGCTATCAGAAATGTCCTGGAAATTTCGGGAGTGGACAGGAATGAGATTACTCAGGCGATGCTGGGTACGACCCAGTGTACCAACGCCATAGTCGAGAGAAAAAACCTTGCGAAAGTCGCTCTTATTCGCATCGGAGCGCCTGCAACGACGGGAATACCGCCTATGGTTGACTGGCCCGAGGACATCCAGACCGTCGTTAAGGATCAGATTATAATAAGGGGCGGGTACGAATTTGACGGAAAAGAGCTGGCACCTCTGGATATTGAGGCTGCAAAGACGTTCCTAAATAATATAAAAGGGAAGGTGCGGTCAGTAGCCGTTACATGCGTTTTTTCAACCATAAGAAATGATCACGAGCTTCAGATTGCAAAGCTCTGCCGCGAGATAATGGGAGAAGATGTCCACGTCTCCATATCCAGTGAAATCGGATCAATGGGTATGATAGAAAGAGAGAATGCAACTATACTCAATGCAGCTCTTCACGAGGTAGCCGAAACCCTTACTGAAGGTTTTGCACTTTCTCTCGAAAAAGAAGGTATAACCGATGCCCAGGTATATCTATCTCAGAACGACGGTACTCTCATGACCATGGAACACGCCCGCAGATACCCTATTCTCACCATAGCATGTGGGCCGACAAACTCCATTAGAGGGGCTTCATACCTGACAGGTGTGAAAAATGCGGTGGTTATAGATGTTGGAGGAACCACTACTGACCTGGGAATGATTCAGAACGGATTTCCTCGTGAATCCAGCGTTGCAGCCACCATCGGCGGCGTGAGGACGAATTTCCGCATGCCTGATATAATTTCGGTAGGCCTTGGCGGCGGCTCTATAGTGAGACAGCAGCCTGACGGTTCGGTTACCGTAGGTCCGGACAGTGTAGGATACAGAATCGGAACAGAGGCGGTTATTTTCGGCGGAAATACGGTTACGGCAACGGATATCGCTGTAAGACTCGGTATGGCTGAGCTGGGAGACAGGAAGCTTGCAGAGTCCATAGATGAAGATTTTGCCGTAAAGGCCATGACAACCATAAGAGCCATGGTGGAGGACTGTATAGACAGCCTTAAGGTTTCAAGCGATGATGTGGACGTAATTCTGGTAGGTGGCGGATCCATCGTACTGCCTAAAGATCTTGCGGGAACCTCAAACGTATATAATCCCGAGCACTTCGGCTGTGCCAACGCCATAGGCTCAGCTATCTCCAAGGTTTCAGGAGATTACGAGCAGCATATCGACTATGATAAAGTTCCGCGTGAAGAGGCTCTGGCCCGGGCAAAGGCTGAAGCTGTGGAACTTGCCGTTGCAGCTGGCGCCATAAGGGAAACCGTAGAAATAATAGAAGTCGAAGACGTGCCTTTAGCCTATTACGTTGGAAACACCAGCAGGGTAAGAATCAAAGCAGCAGGTGACCTGGCGTAACCGTGGCCTGACCGGCAGCGGCAGAGAAGACAGTTGTAGTCAGATATATGATAACGGGCAGGTTTTGCGAAGCTCCTGCATAATGGTAAAATCGTCAAGGTGATTTTCAACTTTGCAAATATGAAAAAGAAAAAAGGTCAAGGTAACTCACTCGAAACAGTGCGGTAGCCTAGACCTTTTATCATAGATGGATATGATTTGTAAAATTTTGCCTTGACGAAGCCGCTGCATTTCGGCGCTTTTGTCAAATCGACCTCGCCAGACAGCAAAGACAGAGTACCTAAGCAACTGAAAACTCCGCACTTACATGTTAAGCAGCATGTAGGTGCGCGCGGCGAGGGCAAGTTCCTCGTACTCGGCAGGCTTCCTGTAGCTCAGGCCTGTTATGGAGGCCACTTTTTCCAGCCGGTATCTCAGGGTGTTTTCGTGCTGGCCTGTGTAAATGGCCAGCTGCTTCAGATTGCCGCCCAGCCTGACGTAGTCGAGAAGGGTCTGAAGCAGGTTGCCGCGGTTTTCGGCGTCGAATTCTATTATGGGCTCCAGAAGTTCAGACGAGTATCTGCGCAGAATCCGGGAGTCCTTCATTGACAGTAAAACCTTGTAAATTCCTATATCGCTGTAGTTTTCATAAAGAGACGGAGTATCTTCGCCCGGTCCGCTGCTGTTCATTTTGTGAATCTGTGATGCGTACAGGGCTTCCTGAAGGGCTTTTCCCGTGTTTTCTATCTGAAAGTGCACGTCGCTTGCACCTGTGAAGCTTTGTGGAAACAGCTCTGAAACTCTCTCGACGTGTTTTGATATATCTTCCCCGGTCAGAACGTTTTGTGAGATGAATAGAAAGAATCCCTTTTCAAAGCGCAGAAATTCCACAGATACATCAAAAGAAGCCGTCTCTTTCTGTAAATTGTTCAAATTGAGAAGATCGTTGTCGGAAAGGGTGCGTCCGGTGTTGAAGTACACTGCCGCATACTGATCCCGAAAGAAGGGGAACAGCCGGCGGGCGGCGATTTTTCTTTCCTGAATATCCATGGAGTGAAAGAGGAGCCTGTTAAGCTCGGCTTCGGCCAGCTCGGAGCTTTTCATAACTTCGATGCTCCGGTCTATCTGTATGATGAAATCCTCAAAGTAAATCTGAGAAGCGTCGGCCAGAAGTATGGGGAAATTCTTCGAGTCCGCATATCTTATGACAGTATCGTGAACCGGAAGGTGGAACACGTTTTTGAGAACCAGCCCGCTGCACTTTCTGGACACCAGGTATTTTACCGCGTCTCTGAGAAGGAAGGGATTATCCTTTGCAAAGAGGGCGGACGTGAGCACCAGCTGACCGGGGAGGAAGTTTGTGTGAACGTATTTATCGTTAAGGCTGCGGTCAAGCTCATAGTCCAGCACGCCGCATCCGGTGACCACATTGTCAAGACCCGCTTCTCCTGCCAGAAGCCGCAGGTTCTTAAAGTAATCAAATCCGAGAAAATCCTTTACCCTGATTTCCATAGTTCAATTCCTCCGTGAGAATGTATTCCTGAAATATATCCCTGAAAAATGTTGAAAATGCGGTTATCCGCTTAATGCGTATTTTACATAATGCACAGGAATTTTGCAACATGGGTAATTGTAAAAAATCAAAAAATCAAAGGAAGTAAATATAATTTCCAACAAAACAACTTCGTTGAAGTCCGGCGGTAAAAGCGATATAAATTAAGTATAGGAAAGGAGAGGAAGCCCAGTGAAATTGAAAGTACTCAGTCGCAGCGACCTGGAAAAGGTGCTGGACATGAAGAGCGTAGTTGAGGGAGTAAGGACGGTTTACGAGCTGAAGGCTGAAGGTGAGACGGAAGTCTGGCCTCTTGTAGCTTACGAATTTGCAAAGCAGGGAGCAGTTATGGATATAAGATCGGGAGCGATTCTCGGAAGCGAGCAGCTTCACGGTCTTAAGATGCTGAATAATTTCCCGCGAAACAGGGAGAAGAATCTGCCGGTTTTCACGGGTATGCTCATGGTATTTGACTCGGAGACCGGTCTGCCTCTTGGAGTAATGGATGCGTCGTACGTTACGGGAATGCGAACGGGCGCAGCAGGAGCAATAGGTGCAGCGACGCTGGCGAGAAAAAACTCGGAAGTTCTCACCGTTCTCGGAGCAGGAAGACAGGCCATGTTCCAGATTGCCGCCATCACGGTTACCATGCCGCAGATAAAAACGGTATACATAGCAGACCAGCTGGACAAAGACAACGAGCGTGAGTTTGCCAAAATGTGCGGAAAGAGACTTGAGGAGCAGTTCGGTATAGACGGAAGCGGAATCGAGTTCCTTCCTGCCGGAGATCTTGAGAAGGCGGTGGGAATGAGCGACGTTATTATAACTGTGACGCCGTCCCGCAAGCCGGTGATAATGAAGGAGTGGGTAAAACCGGGTACCCATTTCAGCTGCATAGGCGCCGATATGGAAGGCAAGGAGGAAATAGATCCTGAAATCTTCAGAGGCGCGAGGGTGTTTGCAGATGACAAGGATCAGTGCATCCGTGTGGGAGAAATGGAGATTCCCGTAAAATCAGGCGTAATTTCTCCGGGTGATGTGGATGGTGAAATAGGACAGGTCATTGCCGGAAAGACGGCAGGGCGAAAAGACGACGCGGAAACTACGATTTTTGACGCTACGGGTCTTGCCCTCCTTGATTTGGTTACGGGAAAGAAAGCTCTCGATACGGCCTGGGAAAAGGGAATCGGCCTGACAGCAGAGATGTAAAGCACTGAAAACATGAGCATAAGATGTAGTTATATTTAAGTTTTAGAAGGAGAAAATTTATGAAAATTGCACGTTTTGATCTTGAATTCTGGCTTAATCCTCTCGATTCAGTGGCAAAGTACAACTTCGGCTCCAGCTGCTGCAAACCGGTGACCGTGGCCGAAATGCTCGAGCTCACGGGAACGGACAGAGAAGAATTCTTCAGGGAAATCGAGAATATGAGCCTTCACTACGGATGGTTTGAAGGAATGCCGAGGATGAAGAAGGCCATAGCAAACCTCTACACTGACGTTGTCACTCCGGAGATGGTGCTGAGTGTACACGGAGGTACCGGCGCTAACTCCATCGTCTGTCAGGCTCTCTGCGGCCCGGGCGAAAACGTGGTCTGCATTCTGCCAAGCTACCAGCAGCATTACTCGATTCCTGAGGCTCTGGGAAGCGAAGTGCGCATCTACAACTGCGGTGAGGGCGAAGAGTACACCGTAGACATGGACAAAGTGAGAGCCATGGTAGATCAGAACACGAAGATGATCTGCGTTACGAGCCCGGGAAATCCGACGGGATACACCTTCACAAAGGAAGAACTGGAAGAGCTTGTGGATATGGCAAGGAAGGCCGACGCCTACCTCCTCTGCGATGAAATATACAGAGGACTCAGCAGGGAATACATGTGGTCGGCTGCCGATCTCTACGAGAAGGCGATCGTAACCAGCAGCACCAGCAAGGTGTTCTCCAGCGCCGGAACGAGAGTTGGCTGGATAGTGACGAGAGATCTTTCCATAAAGGAAGATCTGATGAACTTAAGGTCCTTTAACAGCATATGCGAAGGCCCTATAAACGAGCTTATCGCAGCCATCATTCTGGAGAACAAAGACGTATTCTACGAAAGAAACCGCAAAATCGTGGAAGAAGCGAGAAACGTGTTCCACGACTGGATTAAGACTCAGCCTCATCTGCGTCTGGCCTGTGACAGCGCCGGACCTACATCATATGTGTACTACGATTTTGATATTCCGGCTCAGGAGTTTGCCGAAGATCTGCTGGCAAAGAAAAACGTACTGGTATGCCAGGGCGGCGTGTTCCAGCAGGAAAAGAGCTTCCGCATCGGCTACGGCTTCGGCGATGTCGAGTATTTCAAGGAGGGGCTGGCTCTCCTCGGGGAATACATCAAGGAGCTTGAGGAATAGAAAAGTCCGTTTTAACTTCAAACAAAGGCAGAAGAGGAGCAATTCGGAACCGTCCCGCCGGGGGCGGTTCTTCTGCTAAATCTGCTTGTAAACTGCGAAAACCTGTGATAAAATAGCCTATAGGTTTGAGCAAAACCCAACGGGATTTGGGGACGCCCGAATCCATGCTTCTAAAAAGTAACGTTATGAATTAGGAGGTAAAGACCAATGGCAAAGCAGAAATTTGAAAGAACGAAGCCGCATATCAACATCGGAACCATCGGCCACGTAGACCACGGTAAGACGACCCTTACAGCGGCAATCAC